>JAUVIG010000268.1 GCA_030592825.1 Chlorobiota bacterium
AGTAATTTTTCAGCATTTATCCATCTGTCAGCAATAATACCGGCAATTGCAGGCATAAATAAAGATGCAATTCCCATTGTTGAAAATATCGCTCCGAAATCGGTGCCTGACCATCCTTTATTTTGAAACCAATACCCGCCGATAGTTATCAGCCATGAACCCCATATAAAGAATTGCATGAAGTTCATTATTGTCAGTCGAAATTTTATTCCCATATTCTTTGTGTATTAATTATTTGATTCTACTATTTAATAATTTACGCATTTAATTATTCTGTCATTAATTTATAAGCTGTTAAATTTGTTGTAGTACCAATTATTTATTATCTTTTGTTTAATTCATCACGTATTAATGAAGCTGTTTCGTAGTCTTCGTTTTTAACAGATTCTTCCATTAATTTATTTAATTCATCATTTGTCATATCAATATATTTTTTTTCTTTATCTTCACTTTTGCTGTCTTCTGAATTTTCCACAAATTTTCCCTTGTCTTCATCAAACAACATTCCTGCTTTTGTCATAATACTTTCTTTGACAAAAATGGGAGCTTTAAATCTGAGAGCAATAGCAACGGCATCAGATGTTCGGGAATCAATTTTAATTTTTGCGTGTTCTCTTTTACAGATAATCTCTGAATAAAATATACCTTCTTCTAATCTAACAATATTAACTTCTAATACTTCTATATGAAAAGATGAGGCCATACTTACAAACAGGTCATGAGTTAATGGTCTGTAAGGTTTAAGTCCTTCGAGTTGAATGGCAATTGATTGAGCTTCAGTTGTTCCGATAATTACCGGCAATCTTCTTTTACCTTCTTCTTCTTCCAAAATCAAAGCATATGCACCTGCACGAGTTTGACTGTATGATAATCCGGCTATTTTTAATTGAATTTTTTTCATATGTTACAGTTGAATACTCAACTAATAATTTAGTATTAATTTGGGTAAACAAAAATAAAAAAATGATTCATAAAACACGAATTTTTTACGATTTAACAGAAATTACATTTTCAGTTATTATCAGGTCTTCATTCTTATACCTTAAAAAAAGTTGTACTACGGCAAGTACGTCTTTTTCACAATAGCTTACAATTCTGTCAAGATCATTTTCTTCCCAATAAACTTTTGCCACCATACTGCCGTCAATATCATCTTTTGGTGTAGGAATGTTAAATACTTCCGTTAACAGTTCCAGTGATGTGTAATTCTTATAGTCACCGAATTTCCACAATTCCATAGTGTCAAGATGTTTAACTTCCCAAGGTTTTTTCCCGGCCAAATTTAATATGTCAGGTATTTCAATTCCATTAATCAGCATTCTGCGTGCAATATAAGGATAATCAAATTCTTTACCGTTATGAGCACACAGGTATTTGTCAGTACCTTTGTATGATTTTTGCAACATTGATCTGAATTCAGTTAAGAGTATTTTTTCATCATCATTGTAAAATGATTTTATTCTGAAGATGCTGTCTTTAGTTAAATAGCCTGCAGAAATACAAATTATTTTTCCGAATTCGGCATAAATACCTGCCCTTTCATAAACATCTTCGGCATCTTGATTTTCGGTTCTGAAATATTTGGATTTTTTATCCCATAAAGATTTCATCTTTTCGGACAACTCATTAATATTTTTGCATATAGGTGCTGTTTCAATGTCAATAAAAAGGATATTGGTGTTTTTTATGTTTTTTAACATTATTTTATTGTGTTCAAGTTTTTTTTAATGATGGTTGACAGAATTTCAATTGCTACTTTATTATGTCCGCCTTGAGGTATTATTAAATCTGCATATATTTTTGAGGGCTCAATAAATTGCAGGTGCATAGGTTTTACAGATTTTGAATATCTTTGCAGAACTTTTTCAACTGATCTTCCTCGTTCTAACATATCTCTGCTTATAACTCTTCCGAGTCTGTCATCATCATCTGCATATACAAATATTTTAATATTAAAGAGGTTTCTCAATTTTTCATTTGTAAGAATTAGGATACCTTCAACAATTACAACCTCTTTAGGTTCAATTTTTTTTGTTTTTTTTTCTCTTGTACAAGTTAGGTATGAGTAAATCGGTTCTTCAATTGGTTTGCCGTTTTTAAGTTTTTTTAAGTGGTCAATCAATAATTCAAATTCAATTGAATTCGGATGGTCAAAATTTATTTTCTGTCTTTCTTCAAGTTGTAGATGACTATTGTCTTTATAATATGAATCTTGAGAAAGAATAGCAACTTCACCTTTAGGAAGTTGTTCAATAAGCTTTTTAACAACTGTTGTTTTTCCGGATCCGGTTCCTCCGGCGATACCTATTATTAACATTTTTTATTATTTTTGGGAGATTTAGAACATCATTCAAAATTAATAAAAAATGCTTAACAATAAAGATATTGAAAATAAATACAGAAAAATTAATGTTGTTAAGATTTTTTTAGAGATAAATGAATGAACTTATTTTTTGAATATAAACTGTATAATGTAGGTTAAAACTACAGAGGGGGTACTTAATAAAATCCCCTTTCTGCTTATTTTTTTTTTCATCGTTCATTTCATAACTGATACGATTTTTTTCAATGTTTTTCAAATTTATTTAATTCGTATTTCATAAGTTTCAAGAACTAATTTCGGAGCTGCTGAATTTTTTATTTTGCATACATAAGAACCTGCATTATTTCCGGAATTATTGATAAAATATTTAGTTTTTGTTTCTCCTTCAATTAATTTCTCGTTTTTGTACCATTGATAAGTATTTTTCTTTCCCGGAATTACGACATCCAACACAATTTTTCCGTCTTTATATGTTTTTGAGGATTTAATTTTTTTTTGTTTTGAATAATCAAACCCGTTATAATCCCATTTGCTTGTTTTTATGTACGGTGCAGATTTTTCTAAATCTTCAAAAGTAAATCTGTTTTCATAAATATATAAAAAAACCAAATTTTGTAATTTTGTTAAATGACTTATATTACCTGATAATTCATTTCGGCTAAACTCAATTTCTTTTAAATTACTTATTAAACCTATTTCTCTCGGAATTATGCCTGTTAATTTGTTTGAACACAACCAAATACGTTCCAAATTTTGAAGATTCCCAATTTCTTTAGGAATACGGCCTGTTAAATTACAATCAATTAAATATAATACTTTTAAGTTTTTAAGTTTTCCGATTTCTTTAGGAATGGTGCCTCCGAGCGGAATATTACATAACCATAACCATTCTAATTCAGACAGATTCCCGATTTCCGAAGGAATACCGCATGTAAAGCCATTATAACTTAAATTTAATATTTCAAGGCTTTTTAAATTCCCGATTTCAGGCGGAATACTGCCGCTTAATTGATTGCTGTCTAATTGAAGTATTTGAAGTTTTTTCAGATTCCCGATAACTTTATGCAAACCTCCGTATAGTTCATTATTTGATAAATCAAGTGCTTGTAAATATTTAAAGTTCTCAATTTCTTTCGGTATAAAACCGATTAAATTGTTTTTTGATAATTTTATTTTTATTACATGCCCGTCTTTAACCGTTAAACCATACCAATTACTGTTTACTGCCGATGCAGGTTTTGTTAAATCCCAATTTGCATTATTATGCCAATTTCTGCCGCTTGTAGCTTTAAATAATGAATACAGTGCTTTATATTCAGCTTCTGAAATTTGTGAAAATGATGGGTATAAAAGAAATCCTAATATTAGAATAAATAATATTGATTTTAATTTTGTTCTCATGCTTTAAAAATTATATTTAACTGCTAATTAGGGTCTATAAGAAAACTTTGCTCAACAGGAAAGCAACAATGCAAAATTAGGTTTTATAAATTTGTTAAAATAATATTGGATAAGTTATTATGAAATTAGGAAATTGTCATTATTTGACTTTGAAAATAATGAAAGTTTATTAAACCTTAAAAAAATATCACTAATTCTGCCGTTCCATTATTTTATCAATTTTAGGATTTGTAGAGTCAATTTCTTTTAAAATATTATATACCAATGTTTTTTGTTGCATTGGTGCTTCGGAAAATATTTTCACAATTTCATCAACTTTTGTAGAAAGAAGAATTCTTAAGAAATATGAATCGGCTTGTCTGTTATAGACTTTTTTTAATAATTGAAATGAATTTGCAATTTCAGTTCTTCCTTGTACCGTTTTTTCATGCATTATATCTAATCCTAATCGATGATATCTGTAATAAAATTTTCTTATGGATGAATTATCTGTATCTGTCATATGTTCGATAAGATAAAATCGGTTTTTTTTATTATTTGTTCCGAATGCTTGCCAACTTTGGTCAGTATCTGATTGAGCATTATTTAATATTTGTTTTGCTTTTTGTAAAAATTCTGTTCCTGCCATCATTCCGTATGAATCATAATCTAAACCTATAATGATATATGCATAAAATGCCAATACAGATGTGAGATTTGTTATATGCGTATTTTCGTTAAATTCCAATGCCTGACCTTCTGTATATGTAAATTCAAATTCGTTATCTTCTATATAATTAAACAGTGTAGATTTATAATTTGTGTTAAAGATAGTTCTGGTAGATTGAACAGAAATTGAACCTTTATATTTATCAATTCCGTTATAACTTGACAGAGTGAGTTGAATTTGACATTCTATTCTTTCATTATTAGAAAATACATGATTTGTCCATTTCCTGTTATTCATGAATTCATACAAATCTTGTTGCATTGTACGAAACATATCCTCATTTGTTCCTTGAATTTGACTTCTGTTTAAACTGATTCTGCAATTTAATTCTTGTGAAAAAATTTGAAGTGAAGAAGTGATAATAAATATTAATAAAATTATTTTTTTCATAGTTATATTAGTTCTAAAATTTTATTTACAATATCTTGTGCTGCTTCTTTCTTTGATTTTAACTCAAATCTTTCAATATTATTGTATTTATCAATAATTGAAATTTTATTTGTATTATATGTAAAGCCGGCACCTTTATCTCTTAAAGAATTTAATACAATGAAATCAAAATTTTTGTTTTTAATTTTTTTTTCTGCATTTTGAATTTCATTATCAGTTTCCAAAGCAAATCCTATTGTAATCTGATTTTCTTTTTTAAGTTTTCCCGCTTCAGCGGCAATATCTTTAGTTGGTATAAGTTTCAAAATCAGGTCATTCGATTTTTTTTTCAATTTTGTTTCAGAAGTATTTGCTGCTGAATAGTCAGAAACCGCTGCTGCAAAAATTGCAATATCACATTTCGGAAATACTGAATGAGCAGCATTGAACATATCTTCTGCTGATTCAACAGATATTAGTTTGATATTCTTATGTTTAGGTTTCAACGAAACAGGACCGGATATTAATTTAACTTCTGCACCGTTTTTAGCTAAAGTTTCGGCTAATGCATATCCCATTTTACCGCTTGATCTGTTTCCGATAAATCTTACAGGATCAATTTTTTCGTATGTAGGACCGGCAGTAATAAGTACTTTAAAATTCTTTAATTTTTTTTTTAAAGAAAAGAAGCATTCCAATTCTTTAACAATGACTTCAGGTTCTGCCATTCTGCCTTTGCCTTCCAAGCCGCTGGCAAGTTCGCCTGTATCAGCATCAATAATATGATTTCCGAAAGATTTTA
>JAUVIG010000275.1 GCA_030592825.1 Chlorobiota bacterium
AATGGAAATATCACAGGTTTTTTGTGCTCAGGAGAGGATATAACCGAACGTAAAAAAGCTGAAAAAATTTTAAAAGACAGTGAAGAAAAATTTCGTGCTTTGTTAAAAAATATGTCAGATTTTATTTTTCTGATAGATCCTGAACTAAGAGTAATTACACTAAACCGGACAGCCTGTGAATTGATTGGAGACAAAGAAGAAAACATAATTGGTAAACAAGTTTCTGATTTATTTCCGGCTCACATTTCTGAAATATTTGAAAAAAGATTACGATACGTTTTTGAGACATCCGAATCAAAGACAATAGATTCAATATTAGAGATAAGGGATTTAAAAATGTTTATCAATACCGGATTAAATCCGATATTAGACAAATCAGGAAAAGTAAGTGCAGTAATTGGCGTCAGCAGGGATATTTCAGAAAACAAATCGGCAAAAGAGGCTCTGCACAAAAGCGAAAAAAAGTACAAAAATATTATTGATAACTTAACTGATATTTATTACAGGGCAGATGCCAAAGGGAAAATAATTATGGTAAGTCCGTCTGCTATAAAAACTTTTGGTTATTCAAGCATGGATGAAATAATTGGTAATTCTCTTGAAATTTTGTATCAAAATCCAAACGAACGAGCCGGGTTTGTCGCTTTATTAAAAAAAACCGGAAAAGTAAAAAACTATCGAACTGTTTTGTATAAAAAAGACAGATCTGAATTGTATGTTAAAACAACTGCAAATATTTTATTGGACAGTAACGGAAATTATACCGGTGTTGAAGGAATTGTAAGAGATATTACTGACAGAAAAAAAGCAGAACAAACTCTTAAAGAGAACGAACAAAAAATGCGGAAACTAAATGCAGAAAAAGATAAATTTTTCTCAATTATTGCTCACGATCTTAAAAATCCGCTTAACTTAATGCTTGGTTTTTCCGATTTACTGATCAGAAACTTTGATGAATACAATAATCAAAAGAAAAAGGAATATATTAACATTATACAACAAAGTGTACAGAACACTTATAAATTACTCGAAAATTTACTTCTTTGGTCTCGTGCTCAAAGAGGAATTATTGACTTTTATCCTGAAAACAGAAACCTATTTTTACTTTGTGCTAAAACAACTGAACTGCTTATTCAATCAGTTGAAAACAAATCAATAACATTGTCAAATCAAATACCGGAGGATATTTATGTAGAAGCAGACGAGAATATGTTTCTGACTATTTTACGGAATTTAATATCGAATGCGATAAAATTTACACCAAAAAGCGGCAAAATAACTATAAAAGCACATTCGATAACAGATAAGAACAAACACAGCTATGCTGAAATATGTGTAGAAGACAGCGGAATTGGTATCGCAAAAGAAACAATGGCTCATCTATTTACAATATCCGAAAATGTTTCAACAAAAGGGACCGAAAATGAAGCAGGAACAGGCTTGGGCTTAATGTTATGCAAAGAATTTGTTGAAAAACACGGCGGAAAAATTCGGGTAGAAAGTGAAGTCGGAAAAGGAAGTAAGTTTATTTTTACTTTACCTATATCGGTTAATAATTGATATTAAGTTATTTAAATTCAGATTTAAAAAAAATAAATAATAATGACACCTGAAAAGCAAAATAAATATTTAATATTAATAGTAGAAGATGAAGAAGTAAATTATTTATATCTGGAAGCTTTAATCGAAGAATTTGAAGATTATATTAAAACAATACATGCAAAACACGGGCAAGAAGCTGTGAAAATTTGCAAAGATAATTCTGATATTGACCTTGTTTTAATGGATATAAAAATGCCTGTAATGAACGGATATGAAGCAACAAAACTTATAAAAAAAATTCATCCGAAATTACCGATAGTTGCTCAAACCGCATACACAACAAAGGAAGATAAAGACAAAGCAAAAGAAGCCGGTTGCGATAATTTTATTTCAAAACCTATAAGCGGAAAAACTATGAATTCAATAATAAACAAATACTTAAAAGTGAAATGATCTTTAAATAATTTATACATGTTTAAAATAAATTTGGAATTAAAGAACAACGAAATAATTGAAATTACTCGTCCGGCAAATCATTTTTTAGGTTTTGAAGGCGTTGGCGGAAAAATTTTTATTACTGACCAAAGATTCGTATTTAAATCTCATGCAGTAAATCTTCAAGCTCACGAGTTGACAATAAATTATTCCGACATTAAATCAGTTGAATTTTATAATACTTTGGTAATAGTCCCGAATGGTTTGAAAATTATTTTGCAATCCGGTAAAATTGAAAAATTTGCCGTTTGGAAACGAAAGTTGGTTAAAAATGCAATTCAACAAAAACTCTTTAAATAATATTTTCAAAATATTATCTTTGTGTTCTATTTAATCTACATGGTATAAAACAGGAAAAACACATTAAGACTACACATAAAAAAATCTTTGAACTTAAAAACTGTAAATTTACCGTTTAATATTATTACAAATAATTTTTATATTTGAGCCTTAAATAAAATGCATGGAACAAATCAAAAAAGCAATCAATAAATCCCCTGCTCTACGTTGGGGTATTCTTATTTTAGTAGGTTTTATCCTTTCGGTGAATTATTATTTTTATGATGCTTTCTCAACTTTAAAGGATTTGCTGAAAGCTGAATTCAATTTTACTAATACAGATTACGGATTATTCGTCTCTTTTTATTCTATTCCGAATACTTTCTTATTAATGGCTGTGATTGGAGGAATAATACTCGATAAAATCGGTATAAGACGAACCGGTTTTATGTTTGTTTTTTTCATGGCTTTTGGTGCTGTTCTTACTGCATATGGTGCTTCAGATTTATATGGAGAAGGCGGCTTTGCATATGGTTTTATGCAAACTTTCCTGCCAAATTATTCTCCAGAATTGAAGATGATGTTATTAGGTCGTTTCTTTTTTGGTCTGGGTGCAGAAACCAGTATTGTGGTTGTAAGTAAAATTCTTGTAAAATGGTTCAAAGGCAAGGATTTAGCACTGGCTTTCGGTTTGAAAGTCGGTTTCGGACGTCTGGGGACTTTTGCTGCACTGCAAGCATCACCTGTTCTTGCAAACGACGGACAAAATTTAACAACAGCTATTTGGTTGGCAGCTGTTCTTGTATGCATGGGTCTATTAGCATTTGTTGTATATATGCTGTTCGATGCTAAATTTGATAAACAAGTTACAGAAGATGAAGAAGTTATAAAAGATCAAGAACCAAGTAAATTCTCATTTAAAGATGTCTTTGATATTTTGGGAAACAGAGCTTATCTGTATATTGCTTTACTGTGTGTAACCTTTTACTCTGCTGTATTTCCGTTCTTGGCATACGCTCCGGATTTCTTTGCAGACAAATTCGGATTTACTGATATTCAAAGTGGTAGGATAACTTCTCTGTTACCGTTAGCGACAATGTTTTTTACACCTTTATTCGGTTTCTTGATAGATCGAAAAGGAAAAAGTGCAACTGCTATGATATTCGGCTCTTTAGCTTTACTGTTAGTACACACATTATTTGGTTTCACGAATATCCTGCCATATTTCCCGATGATCTTATTAGGAATTGCCTTTTCCTTGGTACCTGCTGCCATGTGGCCAAGCATGGTTAAGTTGGTGGATGAAAAAAAGATAGGTACGGCTTACGGATTAATGTATTCCATTCAGAATCTGGGCTTATGGGCATTCCCGTTATTAGCCGGGATTATACTCGACAAAACAAACCCCGGCAATCCTGAAGTTACTGATTATACAATGAATATAATAATGTTCGCCGGCTTGGGATTATTAGGACTGTTTTTTGCGATAATGCTTAAACAAGAAGATAAAAAAGGAGCTTATGGTATTGAACTGCCATTGAATAAGAAATAATTATTTTTATCTTTTAATCTATGTTATTAACACAGAATTTATTATCTTTACAAATAAATTCGTTTAATTAGTGTTTGTACATAATGTCCAATTTCTTCGTTATGCTCATGTTTACAATCAGTCATCCGTCAGTTGACGGACTCCTGATTCTAAACATTTCACAAGCCTCGAATTCGAACATTCTGAAACAAACACGGACTTTATAGACAGACTCTAATTATAGTTATAATAATGTACTTTAAAGATATTTCAATTATGAAGTTCTTACTGACATTTTTTTTAACATTTCAGTTTTTCCTTGTTTCTTTCAGCCAAGAAAACATTAAATATCAAAAACCTCCGAAAGAAATCCTTGATTTGGTTGACGTACCACAAGCTCCTTGGGTAAGGATTGATCATAAATGGGAAAATATGATTATGATTTTCAAAGACAGATATCAAACTATTGATGAACTTTCTGAAATTGAAATGCGACTCGGTGGTTTAAGGATTAACCCGAAAACAAATATCTCAAGCAGGATAACATATTACAATAACATTAAAGTAAAAAAGTTATCAGAGACTGATACTAAACAAGTTGAAGGCTTACCTGATAATCCGCGACTTGCAAATTTCATTTGGTCTCCCGGTCAGTCATTTATGGCATTCACTAATACGGTTGATGAAGGAGTTGAACTATGGGTAGTGAATATGAATTTTGCAACAGCAACAAAATTAACTGAACCGGTGCTCAATGCAAACATAGGAGTTCCTTTTGCTTGGTTTAAAGACGGTAAGTCTCTTCTTGTAAAATTTATTCCCGGAAACAGAAAAGAATTAATCAATACCTTGGAAACAGTATCGGAAGGGCCGACTGTATCTGTAAGTTCAGGGATTTATGCACAAAACAAAACATATCAAGACCTTTTAAAAAACAAAAATGATGAATTTAACTTTGAACAATTAATCTTATCGGAATTATACAAAGTTGACATGAACGGGACTTTTGTTAAATGGGCACCTTCGAAAATGTATACTGATATTGATTTTTCCCCTGACGGAAATTATGTGTTGATCAGTAATATCGTGAGTCCGTTTTCATACATTGTTCCTTATAACAAATTTCCGTATAAAACAATTCTTTACAGAAAAACCGGAGAACCGGTAAGAGCTGTAAACCAAGTTCCTTTGACAGAAGGATTGCCGAAAGGATTTATGGCTGTCAGAACAGGAAAAAGAAAAATGCATTGGCGTGAAGATAAACCCTCATCAATTGTTTGGGCAAAAGCTCTGGACAACGGTGATCCTGAAAAAGAAGCAAAATTCAGAGATGAAATATTTCAACTTGATCAACCTTTCGATGTTAAAGCTCATTCTCTTATAAAACTTAAAAATCGATATTTAAAAATAATATGGGGGAATGATGAAATTGCAATCGCATATGATTATTGGTCGAACAACAGGAACACAAAAACCTATATCTTTAATCCGTCAGATACTAATCAAGAAACTAAAATTTTCTCAGACAGAAATTATCAGGATAAATACAGTGATCCCGGTTTATTTGCAACATACAGAAATCAAT
>JAUVIG010000068.1 GCA_030592825.1 Chlorobiota bacterium
TATTTTTTATAAAAAAGACTTTTTTAATTTTTTGCAACATCTTTTTTCCATATCAGCTTTTTCCCGAATCCTAAATGATTATCAGTTAATTTAATAAAATCTAATTCAACAATCCACAATTGAGTTTTCATCAATACAGCAAAAGGATAACGTTTCATGTAGGTTTTTTTGGCTTTCTTTTTTAAATCACCTCTGGGAAGATACATTTTTCCGTTAAATTGAATGCCTTGAATTTTTTCGATAATTGAAGTTTCC
Organism: Chlorobiota bacterium; assembly: GCA_030592825.1. GTDB lineage: Bacteria > Bacteroidota > Bacteroidia > Bacteroidales > JAADGE01 > JAADGE01. Next base: position 256 of record JAUVIG010000068.1, read on the forward strand.
AAAACAACCGAACCGCCTACATAACTGTTTTGCAATACGTCTTGCACATGTTTTGTATCATTATCGGAAGTAAAAACAAACATATTTTCATCTTCAAGATAAACATAAAAACAATTGGCACAATAAGGTACATTTTTTACAGATGTTGCTAATGTTAATACATGATGTTCTTTAATAAAACCAACAATTTTATTACCGGGAATATTCATAAGTTTGCAATAATTATAAAAGTGCAACTATAAGAATTATTTTCATTAGTTAAAAGCAAAGAGGGAAAATATTATTTTAGAAAACATATTTATAATATTAACTTCACGAAATAAATAAAACATTATGAAAAATATGTATCTTCTTTTATTTCTGTTAGTTTCAGGAATAGTTGTTAATGCACAAAAAAAAGAAATTCATTCGTGTTCGGAAAGTAAGATTGCATTTTATAAAAACATCGCAAATTTTGATGAAACAAAATATCAAACAAGATCTGATTTTAGTTATGATATTAAATATTATAAGTTGGAATTCGACATAAACCCCTCTGTTAGAGAAATAACCGGAGCTGTTACATCTCATTTTGTTGTGCAAGAAGACAATTTTCAAACAATAAATTTTGATTTGAACCATAACGGAATGACAGTTGATTCTGTTTGGTACCATGAAGATAAAATAACTGATTTTTCTTTATCCGGTTATGAATTGACGATTAATTTGCCGGCAGGAATATCAAGCGGAACTCTTGATTCAATATGTATATACTATCACGGAATTCCGGATCAAAGCGGATTCGGTTCTTTCGTACAAGATGATCATAACGGAGACCCGATTATTTGGACTCTTTCAGAACCATACGGAGCAAGGGATTGGTGGCCATGCAAACAAAGTCTGAATGATAAAGCAGACTCAATTGATGTGTTTATTACAAATCCGGAACAATATAAAGCTGCAAGCAACGGTCTTCTCATTTCAGAAACAATTTCCGGCGGAAATAAAACTGCATTTTGGAAACATCGGCATCCGATAACAACTTATCTTGTTGCAATTGCCGTAACAAATTATTCGGTATATTCTGATTTTGTTACAATCTGTTCAGGTGATGAAGTAGAAGTTCTTAACTATGTTTTTCCGGAAGATTTGTCTTATGCACAAAGCAATACGCCTAATGTTTTGGATGTTATACAGTTATATAGCGATTTGTTTATTCCTTATCCGTTTCATAATGAGAAATACGGACATGCACAATTTGGTTGGGGAGGCGGAATGGAACATCAAACCATGAGTTTTATGGGAGGGTTTAGTCACGGATTAATGGCACATGAGTTGGCACATCAATGGTTCGGGGATTTTGTAACTTGCGGTTCTTGGGAAGATATATGGCTCAATGAAGGTTTTGCAACTTATTTGGACGGTATGACACATGAACATAATTTGCACGATGACAATGTAAGTTTCAATGAGTGGAAGCACAATATTATAAATTTACATTCTCGAGCAATAACAAAAGAGCTTGATGGTTCTGTATTTGTAGATGACACAACAAGTGTTTCAAGGATATTTGATAAAAGGTTATCATATTTCAAAGGAGCAATGGTGCTTCACATGATCAGGAAAAAAATTGGTGATGAAAATTTTTTTCAAGCATTGCAAAACTATTTATCTGATCCTGATATTGCAAACGGATATGCACACACCGAAGATTTACAATATCATTTTGAACAAACTTACGGAAGTTCACTTCAAGAATTTTTAAATGATTGGTTTTACGGTCAAGGCTATCCGGTTTATGATATTTATTACTCTCAAAGTCAAAAGGGAATGGTGTATGTATCTATCAATCAAACACAATCTCATAATTCAGTTGACTTTTTTGAAACAAATGTTCCTGTTAAGTTTGAAGGTATATCAAATGATACATTAATAGTATTCGATAATATTACAAACGGGCAAACGTATTCATTTCAGCTCAATTGGAATATTACAACTGCTCAGTTTGATCCCGAACATGATCTTATTTCTGTAAGTTCTACTGTTTTGGAAGTAGATACTTTTGATGAAAAAAATAAGTTTTTTATTACGCCGAATCCGGCAAGAGATTTTATTACCGTAAGTTTCATGGAAAAGATCAATCCGGAAAAAGTGATGATTTATAATAATTTAGGAAGATTAATTCAGGAATTTGAGAATAAAAAAAATTCGTCTTATAAATTTGAATACAATATTTCGGAATTATCCTCCGGTATTTATGTTATATCTTTTTATCAAGCCGGTGAAATTGTATCAAAAAAGTTTGTTAAAAACTGACAGAATTGATGTATTTTTAAAAATTGGTCTTAATAAATTAATATATTTGCAGCGAATTATGAAATATAGTTGTAAATTTGAATAAAAAGCATGTTATGATGGAATATTTATCAAAACGTATAACTTTAGACCCTGATTTATGTAACGGTAAACCGACTATCAGGGGCTTGCGTATTACAGTAAATACGATTTTGGAATTTTTATCGGCCGGAGATACACATGAAGAAATCCTTAAACAATATCCGGATCTTGAAGATGAAGATATTAACGCTTGCCTTATGTTTGCATCAAAGCTTATGAACAGAAATTATACGATTAAAGAATTTGCAGCTTGATGAATAAATTTTTGGTTGATGCTAATTTGCCCTGTTATTTTTCTTTATGGAACAATGAAGAATATATTCATGTAAGAGATATTAATCCTCAAATGAAAGATTCTGAAATATGGAATTATGCAAAAAAATATAATTTAACAATTATCACTAAAGACAGTGATTTTTCAAAGCGCATAATTATTAATGAACCTCCTCCTCGAATAATTCATATTAGATTCGGGAATTTAAAAATGAAAGATTTTCATGAAAAACTTACAAAGATTTGGCAAGATGTATATGAATACAGCAAAATTAATAAATTAGTCACGGTTTTTAATAACAGATTAGAAGCAATTAATTAAAAAAAGAAAAATATGTTTTCAGGAATTGTAGAAGAAACAGGAATTGTAAAAAATATCAGGAAAGAAGGCGAAAATGTTCATTTTACGATGACATGCAGTTTTGTAAATGAACTTAAAATTGACCAAAGCCTTTCACATAACGGAGTTTGTCTTACAGTAGTAGATGTTACCGATAACACATATACCGTAACAGCCATACAAGAAACTTTAATAAAATCTAACTTGGGAAAATTAGAAGTTGAAGATAAAGTAAATCTTGAGCGAAGCATGAAACCCGACAGTTTGCTTGACGGACATATTGTGCAAGGGCATGTTGACCAAACTGCCGTATGTACAAAAGTTGAAGAAGCGGACGGAAGTTGGTATTATACTTTTGAGTATGAAGCTCAAAATGACGATATTACAGTTGAGAAAGGTTCAGTTTCGGTTAACGGCGTCAGTCTTACTGTTGTTAATTCAAAAGATAATTCTTTTCAGGTTGCAATTATTCCTTTTACACATGAAATAACTAATTTCCACAAGATTAAAGAAGGGACAATAGTAAATATAGAGTTTGATATCATAGGAAAGTACATTACTAAAATAGTAAAACAGTATTTGGGGAAATAAATAAACCTAAAATGTTTTAAAGCCCCTTTTATTAAGTAAAGGGGCTTTTTTTTTAACATGAGTTTATTTTCTTAAAAATAAGATTATCTTTGCAAAATTCTAATTTTTTTGCTCTTTCGGATTTATAATCCGAAAGAAAACTGTTACAGATTTTAAATCTGTATAAACAAATATTCAAACAGCACATCAGATTTAAATATTTTAGTTATGAGTAAGAAGTTTCCGGAATATAAAGGCTTGAACTTATCGCAAGTTAATAAAGATATTCTGAAAAAGTGGGAAGAAGACGGCACATTTGAAAAAAGTATATCAAGCAGAGAAGGAAATCCTGAATTCATTTTTTATGAAGGACCTCCGTCTGCAAACGGAATGCCGGGAATTCATCATGTTATTTCCAGAACTTTAAAAGATACTTTTTGTCGTTACAAAACTCTTAAAGGTTTTCAAGTTAAAAGAAAAGCCGGATGGGATACTCATGGTTTGCCGGTAGAACTTGCCGTAGAGAAAAAGTTGGGTATTACTAAAGATGATATCGGTTCAAAAATTACTGTTAAAGAATATAATGAAACTTGCCGTAAAGAGGTAATGAAATTTACCAAGCAGTGGGAAGATATTACAGAAAAGATGGGCTATTGGGTTGATATGGATAATCCTTATGTAACCTATGATAATAAATATATTGAGTCGGTATGGTGGTTGTTAAAGCAGTTTTATGACAAAGGGTTGCTGTACAAAGGTTATACAATTCAACCATATTCACCTGCTGCAGGAACCGGTTTAAGTTCGCATGAATTAAATTTACCCGGCTGTTATAAAGATGTAAAAGATAACACAGGAGTTGCTCAGTTTAAAGCCGTCAGAAATGAGAAATCAGAGTTTCTGTTCAAAGATATTGATACAGACCTGTTCTTTTTAGCATGGACAACAACACCTTGGACTTTGCTCTCAAATACAGCATTAGCTGCAGGAGCAAAAATAGTTTATGCAAAGATAAGAACTTTTAATACTTACACCGGTTTGCCGATAACCGTTATTATGGCAAAGGATTTATACAGAACTTTGTTTCCTGAGAAAAATGTTGAACTTAAATTAGAAGATTATAATAAAGGAGATAAAAATGTTCCTTTTAAGATCCTCGGAGAATATAAAGGTTCTGAATTAGCCGGAATTTCCTATGAACAATTATTGCCGTATAAACAACCGGAAGACGGTGATGCATTTAAAGTATTAAACGGTAATTTTGTTACAACAGAAGAAGGAACAGGAATTGTACATATTGCTCCGAGTTTTGGTGCAGATGACTATTTTGTCGCAAAACAAAACAGTATAGGTTCTTTGACTTTAGTAAATAAGAAAGGAGAATTTATTGAAGGTGTAGGGGAGTTTAGCGGAAGACCCGTGAAAAACGAATATGACCCGTCGATACCAAAGGATGCCCCGACTGTTGATATTGATATATTAGTAAAACTTAAGCAAGAAAATAAATTATTCAAGAGTGAAAAATACGAACACTCTTATCCTCATTGCTGGAGAACAGATAAACCAATTTTATATTATCCGTTGGATTCTTGGTTTAGTAAGTCAACAGCAATGAAAGACAGAATGATTGCTCTTAATAAAACAATAAATTGGCAACCGCCGGCAACAGGAGATGGTCGTTTCGGGAAATGGCTTGAAAATTTGTTAGATTGGAACTTATCAAGATCAAGATATTGGGGAACACCCTTGCCTATATGGAGAACAGAAGATAAGTCGGAAGAAATTTGCATTGGTTCTTTGGAAGAATTTAAAACCGAAATTGAAAAGTCGGTTGAGGCAGGTTTTATGAATGAAAATCCGCTTAAAGATTTTATTCCGGGAGATTTTTCAAAAGAGAATTATGATGTTTTCGATGTGCACAGGCCGTATGTTGATGAAATTATTCTTGTTTCATCTTCCGGAAAGAAAATGATGAAAGAACTTGATCTTATAGATGTATGGTTTGATTCAGGAGCAATGCCTTATGCTCAAGTACATTATCCGTTTGAAAATAAAGATAATTTTAATAAAGTATTTCCTGCAGATTATATTGCTGAAGGTGTAGATCAAACAAGAGGATGGTTTTTTACCTTACATGCAATTTCATCTATGTTGTTCGATTCTGTTGCATATAAAAACATCATCGCAACCGGATTACTGTTAGACAAAGATGGTGTGAAAATGTCCAAACGTCTCGGTAATGTTGTAGATCCGTTCGAAACAATCGAAAAATACGGATCAGATCCTGTTAGGTGGTATATGCTCACCAATGCCAGACCGTGGGATAATTTAAAGTTTGATATTGGCGGAGTTGAAGAAGTTAAACGCAAATTTTTCGGAACATTATATAATACATATTCTTTCTATGCTTTATATGCAAATCTTGACGATTTTGAATATAATGAAAAAGAGATTTCACACAATGAACGACCCGAAATTGACAAGTGGATTCTTTCATTACTAAATACTTTGGTAAAAGAAGTTGGAGAATCGTATGACAATTATGAGCCGACTTCTGCCGGAAGATTAATACAAAATTTTGTTATTGATAATTTAAGTAATTGGTATGTTCGCATAAACAGAAAAAGGTTTTGGGGACAAGGCTATGATACTGATAAAATTTCTGCATATCAAACATTATATACTTGTTTGGAAACTGTTGCTAAACTAATGTCACCAATTGCTCCGTTTTATTCCGACAGATTATTTACAGATTTGAATAAAGTAACCGAAAAGAATAATGATTCCGTTCATATTTCTTTATTCCCCATATTTCAGAAAGAGTTAGTGGATAAGAATTTGGAAGAAAGAATGGAGTTGGCTCAACAAATATCCTCATTATCATTGAGTTTAAGGAGAAAAAGCAAAATAAAAGTAAGACAACCGCTTCAAAAAATAATGATTCCTGCACTGAATAACGGATTTCAATCTAAAGTTGATGCAGTAAAAAATATTATTTTAACTGAAATTAACGTTAAAGAAATTGAATATTTAAAAGACAGCAGCGGAATAATTGTTAAAAACTTGAAGCCCGATTTTCGTATAATGGGAAAAAAATATGGTAAATTGGTCAAGAATATTGCAAATGAGCTAAGCAAATTTTCACAGAAACAAATCACTACTTTTGAAAAAGAAGGAAAATATAATATTGAGATTGAAGGAGAAGATATTAATCTTCAGATAGATGAAGTTCAAATAATTACCGAAGATATTCCCGGATTACTTGCTGTTAATAAAGGAAACTTAACTGTTGCATTAGATACAAAAATCACTAAAGATTTGAGAGAAGAAGGAATTGCAAGAGAAATTGTTAATAAAGTTCAGAATATCAGAAAAGATTCCGGATTTGAAGTAACTGATACAATTATAATTGATATTATCAGTCATAAAGAGATAGATAAAGCTGTGAATAATCATCAGTCATATATTAAATCTCAAGTTTTAGCAAAAAAGATAAATATATTAACTGATTTTAAAGAAAAACCTGAAATTATAAATGATGTTGAAATTGAAGAAGGAGTTTCAACAAAAATAGTTATAAAAAAAGATATATAAAGATAGTAACATAAAACATAATATTATGTCTGAAGAGAATAAACAAAAGAAATCGCGATATTCTGATGAGGAATTATTAGAATTTAAAGAGATTATTGAAGTGAAGTTAGAAAGAGCAAAAAAAGATTATCAATTGCTTAAAAGTACATTATCACACGAAGATTCCAATGATATTCAGGATACTTCACCGACTTTTAAAGTTTTAGAAGAAGGAGCAAACACCTTATCAAGAGAACATACAGGCAGACTTGCTCAAAGGCAACTGAAATTTATTTCGCATTTGGAAGCAGCATTAGTACGTATTGAAAATAAAACATACGGTATTTGCAGACAAACAGGAAGTTTGATTTCAAAAGAGAGACTCAAAGCAGTACCACATGCAACACTGTGTATTGAAGCTAAAATAAATCAATAGAAATGACTTTATTTAAAAAATCATTACTTATAGTTTTTTTATTATTAGTTATTGATCAGACCATTAAGATATGGATCAAATCAAATATGTTTCTCGGGGAGGAAATATTCATATTCGGTAAATGGGCTCGTATTCATTTTACGGAAAACCCCGGAATGGCTTTTGGTTTTATTTTTGGCGGTGATACCGGAAAATTAGTTTTAAGTATTTTCAGATTAATTGCTATAACAGCACTTATTTGGTATTTGTACACAATTGCAAAACATAAATATCCGAAAATAGCTGTTTTTAGCGTTGCTTTAATACTCACAGGAGCAATCGGGAATATTTTAGACAGTGCATTTTACGGATTGATATTCAGCGAATCAGGTTCTAGCCCCGGTATGGAAGCGACTTTTATGCCTGAGAGCGGAGGATATACCGGATTTCTATACGGACATGTTGTTGACATGTTCTATTTCCCAATGTTTAACGGAACATATCCGGCATGGATTCCTCGTTTGGGTGATCAGAAATTTACATTTTTCAGTCCGGTTTTTAATTTTGCAGATTCAATGATTTTTTGTGGTGTTGTTTTAATTATAATTTTCAGAAAGAAATTCATAAAAACAAGTAAGACCTTATAAGTTATTACTTATTCGTTCCTAAAGAATTCTAAACAGGCAAAACTGCCTGTTTTTTTGTTTTTTATAAATTATACTTTCGATTTTGTTTAAATCTTATTTTTATTTTATAAATTTATCATTTTGAATAATAACATCTGAAAATTTTTACCGGATGAGAAAAATAAATATTCGAGTAATACTTTTAGTCAGTTTTAGTTTGATTTCTCTTATTGTACTGATTTCGGGAGTTAGAGAATTAATCATTCTAAACAAACTTCATAATCTCAACAATTTTTCAAAAAATCTTTATAAAGATCAAACATATTTAAACGAAAGTTTAATGCTTATTAGTGCTGATTATTTATTGCTGAAAAGAATTATTAATACACAAAATTATAATGAGTACGAGTCATTAAAATCAGAACATGAAAATTATGTGTCGGAAATTTATAAAAATTCAAAGAAGATTTTCACCGAAAAAAATGATTTTAAAGGTGTAAATGAATTAAATAAGCTTTTTAAAGAAAGCATTGCATTATATAAGAATGACTATTTAAAGAAATATAATTTAATTATTGATAAAAAAGGGAACTTGTTGAATATTGATAATTATTTTGTTGAAAATCTAAATCTAAACAATAATCAATCAAAAGCTCAAATAATTAAGAGCCTTAATAATGATATTTTTGATATTAATTCTCAAACTGACAGGTTATTTAAAGACATTAAAAATAATTTGAGTTTAATTGTTCAGGAAAGCAAACAATTGATTAATAATAATGAGGAATCATCAAATAAAAGATTCACACGATCAGAAAATATTACGGTAATATTTTTTCTGACAATAATTATTTTTTCTTTCGTAATTTTAATCTTATTGATCAGAACTGTAATAAGACCTATTGAAAAAATCCAAAATCAACTAAATATTATTACACAAGGAGAACTTCCCGGAGATATTCACATTGATACCGGAGGAGAAATTCGTAAAATGGCTGTTTCAATTAATAAACTTATTGCCGGTTTGAAAAGAGGAGCTGATTTTTCATTAGAAATCGGAAAAGGAAATTTTGATACACGTTACAACCCTTTAAGTGATAATGATGTTCTGGGTAATTCTCTTCTTACTTTAAGAGACAACCTCCAAACAGCACAAATTGAAGAAGAAAAAAGAAAGACTGAAGATGCCCAAAGAAACAGAACAAATGAAGGATTAACAATTTTTAGTGAGATATTGAGACAGCAAACAGGGAATATATCTGATTTAGCTGATGATATCATATCTTCTCTGGTAAAATTCATGAATGCAAATCAGGGAGCTTTGTTTTTTCTTAATGAGGACGATAAAGATAATATACATTATGAATTATTAGGTGCATATGCATATAACAGAAAGAAATATTTATCAAAACAAATAAAACCCGGAGAAGGCTTGGTTGGTGCTGTTGCTATTGAGAAATACACCGTGTATATGACAGATATTCCGGATGAATATATTGAAATAGAATCCGGTACAGGAAGTGCTAACCCGAGATCAATTATTATTGTACCGTTAAAAATTGCAGAAAATGTATTAGGAGTAATTGAGTTGGCTTCTTTCAAAGAATTTGAAACATATGAAATTGAAATGGTTGAAAAAATTGCAGAAAGTATAGCATCATCATTGGCAAATGCAAGAATCAACATGCAAACAGCATTGCTGCTTGAAAAATCTAAAGATCAAGAAGTGCAAATGGAAGATCAGGAAAGAGAATTACGACAAAACATCGAAGAATTGAAAAAATTATCTAAAGGTGTTAATATCCTTGATTCTGTTAAAGCCGAAAATGAGATGTTAAAAGTAAGATTAAAAAGATTTGCAAATATAAAAGAAGAATTTGATAAATTAAGGGCAGAAAATGATTTACTTAAAGTAAGATTGAAAAGACAGTCAAAGAAAAAAGATGAAACAGAAACAACGAGTGCAGAAGCCGAAATGTTAAAAGTAAGATTAAAGAGATTTGCAAATGTTAAAGAAGAACTTGATAAAATAAGAGCAGAAAATGATTTACTTAAAGTACGCTTAAAAAGACAGTCAAAAAAGACAGAAATATCAGAAAAAAAAGATGCTGAGAAAGAGATGCTTAAGGTCAGATTGAAAAGAGAAATAAAATCAAAAGATGAAATTGATGCACTTAAAGCAGAAAATGAATTACTTAAAGTAAGGTTAAAAAGAGCAGAAAAAGAATAAGATCGAAATGTAAATAATATAAATTAGACGATATATGGCACAATTCATTGCATTTGAAGACGGTATAACGGTTAACGGACAAACAATATTATCTGTGGTTAATGCTTTGGCAAAAGCAAAAGCAAAAGATATTGCTATAGATGTTTTAGCTGAAAACAATCTTGTAAATATTGAAGACAAGAAGTGGTATAAACAAATAGATTGGTTAAACACATTTAAGAGTATTTCAGAAGAGATGGGGGAAACAATTCTTTTTTTTATAGGGAAGTCTATTATTGACAGTGCAGAATTTCCGCCTGAAATTGACAATCTTGAAAAAGGTTTGGCATCAATAGATATTGCATATCACATGAACCATCAAAAAGGCGGAAAACAGATGTTTAATCCTGAAAACGGAGAGAAACTTAACGGAATTGGATTTTATAAAGTTACTGAAGTTCAAGATAACCAAATAAAGATGGTTTGTGAAAATCCGTATCCTTGTGATTTTGACAGAGGTATAATTACATCTATGTCCAGAAAATTTGAGCCGCTTGCTGAAGTAAAACTTGACCCGTCAACAAAAGGAAGGAAAGAGGGAAAAAAAAGCTCTACCTATTTGATTACTTGGTCATACAGCTTTTCTAAATAAGACGATTGCTCAATTAAGGATTAAGATTAAACAGTTTTTGAATTTAACCAAGTCAAAACATCAGAAAAAACTTCTTTTTTGTTCGTTTCATTGAGGGTTTCGTGTCTTGCATCCGGATATAACTTCATGCCAATATCTGTAATTCCGGCTTTTATATACATATTGTAAACATCACTTACTTGTTTTCCGTTTTTACTGACAGGATCTTTATCACCGGCAAATAAATACATCGGAAGATCATTTCTTACTTTTTGAGCAATTTTCAGTTTATTAATCAGTTCTAATCCGTTTATCAGATTACTAAAGAACCCGACAGAAAATATTGTTCCGCAATACGGATCTGCAACATATTTGTCAACACTTTCATTATCCCTGCTTAACCAATCAAAATCAGTTCTGTTTGGTTTAAATGCTTCATTAAAATCCCCAAATGATAACTTATCCATTAAAGAACTCGGGCTGCTCTTCTTCTTGAAGAGCATAATTATACTTGCCAGCACACTTCCTGCAAAACCAAGCAAACCGGCACTTCCTGCTGTTCCCGAAAGAATTGCTCCGTTGACTTTATCGGAATGTTGTAAAATGAATGTTCTTACAATAAAAGAACCCATGCTGTGGCCTAATAAAAAAACCGGTATGCTCGGATGTTCTTTTTTTGATATTTCAACAAGTTCTGCAAGATCATCCGTAACTTTTTGCCAACCGTCTTTTTCTGCAAAAAACCCCAATTTCTCAACACTTCCGGCTGTTTTTCCGTGTCCTCTTTGATCGTGGGCATAGACAATATAAGCATTCTTGTTTAAAAATCCGGCAAATTCATCATATCTCTGAGCATGTTCTGCCATTCCGTGAGTAATAATTACAATTGCTTTTGCATCTGTTTCAGGTGTGTGTTTGTAATAAACGATTTCTTTGTTGTCTTTTGTGATATATGATTGTTGTGATTTTTGCATGGTTTTGTTTTATAACAAATTTTAAAGAAAAATATCTTCTTCCGATTCAATTTTCTGCAATAATTCCGGTTCAGGGATAAGCTTTTCAAAAGGAACTCCGAGTTTGTAATGCAATATGCTTATGTATGCAGGGGAAAAGTTTTTTTTACCGTTCATCAATAAAGACACATAACTCTTTTTTACACCGAACAGTTCTGTAAGATATTGCTGTTTTAGTTTTTTCTTTTTTAAGACTTTTTTTATTTCATTTATTCTGTTTTCTCGGAATTGCTTTTTTTGCTTTAATATTATTTCTGCTTCTTTTATAATGTTCTGTCGTTCATTATAATATTTTTCATCTTGTTTTTTTTCAAACCATTCATCAAAATTATCTTCTCCGTAGGGGTAATGTTCTTTTTCATATCCAAGAACAAATTTTGTAAGCTCTTGTCTTTGCTTGTACTCTTTTGTTCCTTTTTTATAATTACGGA
>JAUVIG010000072.1 GCA_030592825.1 Chlorobiota bacterium
ATACGTTTATTATTATTCAATTATTAATTTCACAGTTTCCTTTCTTTCTGTTTCATTATAAACTTGTATAAAATATGTTCCTGAATAGAATTCTGAAACATCAATTTTAAACACATTACTATTAATTTGTCCACTTCTAACAATCTGTCCGTTAATATCTATAATGTAATATATAACTTTTTCAGACAGGTTTGTTTTCAATGTTATAAATTCATTTGCCGGATTAGGATACAAATTCAAGATTATTTCATTATTTTCAGTCTCTATTAATTCTGTTTCCATAATTATTTTATCATTATTTGAAAGTATAGAGTTACTTTCAAGTTCAAACCAATCAATTATTGTATCGGCCGGTAAGCTGTCAATAATCGAACTGTAAAATTTTTTCATAATCTTCTTGTCCGGAATTAATTTAATAATGCTTGTGTCCTTGTTAATTGTTTTTATCAATCCCTGCAAATCTTGATTATAATTCTCCTTTTTCAACAATAGTCTGTTAATCTCTTCATTTAGATATGACATTTGAAGCAATTCTGTCCCTAATCCTCTTATTATTCCATTATTAATTTCTACTGCATATATCCAATATGTGCTATCGTTTAATTCTTTGTTAAAATAATACAAACCTTTGTATTTATTGATTACACCCGAAAAAATTGTATCATTTGTTTTATTATTTACAATGTAGTTAATTCGTTTTGTTTTATTAAATGACAATTCAAAATCAATTGTATCATTATTATGTTTAATTGAAAATTCATTACCAAGCTTAAACGTCAAATCTTTTACTCGTTTGGGAAACGGGCTGTCAAAAGTTGATTTTATATTTGTTATTCCTCCGTTCTCATCACAAGAATACAAGGTAACAACTGCTAATAAAATTAATAATGTTTTTTTCATAGTTTTAATTCAATTTATAATATTTTTTTGTTTTCGACAGGCAGATATTATCAATTCCCATTAATTCACAAGAGTAAAAAACTCTGCTGTTATATTTTTAAATATTTCGTATATTTCTTTCTGACTGTAACTAAATGCAGAAGCTCTTGTATTGAAAATAAATAAATAATTTTCTACTTGATGATAATAGGGTTGTGTGTTAAAATATGGGAACGGATATACCTGTTTTAAATTTTGCAATGCTGATTTTGCAGTATTTTCGTCGTCAAATTCCCATTGTTCAATTACTCCGTCTCTAATCGTTATTTTATCTGATTTATTTCTGTAGAAATATGCCCAAATGCTCTTTGCTTTTTCAAATAAACGATAATTGATAGAGTCTGCTGTATGATTGCCGGAATTCTCCCAAGTAAAAATTAAATGCTCTGCTAAATCAACTTTATAAAATATTTTGTTATTGAATTTTTGAGTTTTTGAGTTTTTCAAACTATTGTAAATATCAACTTTTTTAAGTCGATTTGTATCTGCAATCCAACCCATATATTCCATTGTATCTGTCAATATACGGAACGGTTCTGTAGGTGTGTCAATATATAGTTTGACAATTTTTTTCATCCAATTTTTGGTTATGAATTTTTCTAAACTGTTTGCAGGCAATAATGAACGATTCATACTACATGCCCACGATAATTCAGGATTAATATATATGCCTTTATCATTGAATGAAAAATCAACGGAGTCAAAAGGCAGTTTTAAATACATACAATCATCTTCTGTTTGATGACGTTTCGTAAATACAAGAAATGAAATTGAATCATCTTTGCCGGGTAAGTCAAAGACATCTTTAAAGCTGATAATTTTGTTCAACTCTAAATCATAATTAAAAGTAAACCATGAGTAGTTATGATGATTAGCTCCTTCGGTACAGCAATCAATTATATGGCACAGACTTATTATTTGCTTATTTGCGAAAAACTCTGACAGACCGAGTTCATAAGTGAATACAGGGTCTGTATTATCATCTCCGAGATATGGCTCAACATATAATTGTTCGTATTTTACACGATTTTTCAATGCTTTTATAATTGCTTTGTTGAATTTATTCATTTCGGGCAAAGAAGATTGAAGACAATAAGAAGTATAATGTGCCCGGGAAACAGAATCATAAACTGTGAGAGTGTCGAAATAGTATTCGACAGGAAGTTTTAGGTCTAAATTGAAATTGTAATCAGTTGAAAATAAATTGAGGTTTAAAATTTTATCGTATTTGAACAACAGATTTATCATTTTTGTATCGTTATCAGTAGTAGCATAATCTATTGAGGAACTGCCTGTTTCAGGATTTTTGTGCTTTAAATCGGCTCCGTTTTTCAATAATAGTTCGGCTAATTCTAAATTTCCGTCGCTTACGGCATACAACAGAGGATGCCAACCATAAATATCAACAGCATTTACATTTGCACCTTTTTCTATTAATAATTCGGCAATATCAAATTCACCGTATTTTACGGCATAATGAAGAGCTGTATATTCGCTTTTATTTCTGTCGTTCTTATATTTATAATTGATATCAACGCCGGATTCAATGATTTCTTCTACTTCGGAAAGCGAGCCTTTTGCAATTGCATCATATAATTTGTCGTTTGAATTAGTGCAAGAGATTAGTAAGATGAATAGTATTCCGGGAAAGATTAATAATTTTGATTTTTTCATTTTTATTCGATATTTTTTAAATCGTTATAAATTTGTCATATAATCCCACCAAAAAAATCCTTTTGTTACTTTGGATTGTCTGATATTTGATTCGGTAATAATTTTTTCTGCCTCTTGAATTGTATAAGAAACATTAAATTTTTTCATAAGATATTTGAGCCAACATTTTCTTAAATCAGTTATCATAATTATACCTCCGGGTTTTGTAATTCTTTCAATTTCATTAAGCATTTTTACCGGGTTTTCGACTATGTGCAACAAATATGAATTTATTACAAGGTCAAAAGCATTGTCCGGATAATCAATTTTTTGAACATCTCCGTTTTTCAAGGTAATTTGTTTTTCTAAACCTTCATTTATTATTAAATTTTGCCCTATTTTAATTAAAGGTTCACCAAGGTCAATACCGGTAATTTCCGTTTCGGGATATGCTTTGGCAATTTCGATTGCAATACTTCCGAAACCACAGCCGGCATCAAAGACTTTCTTTCCGTTAAAATTATTTTCTTTAAGAAGTTTAACGAGTCTTTGACCTGTTTTTTCAATATTTTTTTTGTTTCTTTTATAATATCTATCTGCCCAATCTTTATCATCAAAAACTTGCGGGTGATATAGTTTTTTTTGTTTCATAATTGTGTTTATTTTAGTTGGTTCTACTGTTATTTTATCGGATAATTAATCATTTTCTGAATATCGTTATATTTTCGTTAAAATGCTTAAATGATATAATGCTTAAATGCTTAAATAATTGAATATTAAAACCATTATATATTTAAATGTAAAGGTTTACATAGTATTAATGTGTTTTTTATGAAAAATATCTCACATAACATTCGAAACGCAACAACTCTGAAAATCCAAGAGTTAACATAAATGTCATTTAATATATTCAACAGTTTTCTTACTTATATTAATTTTTGCTTTTTTTGAAAACAATTCCATGTACTGCCATTGTACTGTAAAAACTTCACTATATGCCATATTTTCAAAAACCCACCATGTATAAGTGTCTGTACCGTCCTTTTTTATCAAGTGGTCTCCACTAACTTCTTTTCCGTTATATAAAGAAACAGGATTCCGAATACTGTCATTAATATACAAGTTTACATATTTTGAACGATTTGTAACATCTAAATCGGGAATTGGTTTTGTTCCTTTATTTTCAATCGTAAGAATAAATTTAACAGCAGGTTCTTTTATGTTTTCTTTTTTACCGTATGGCCCGTCATAAATAAAAAATTCAACTTGGTTGTTAACAAGAATTGAGTCCATGGTTACATTATTTTGTGTATTCTGCGAATAAATATTTATTGCAGAATAAGTTATCAGAAGAATTATAATAATTTTTTTCATCTGCTTATATTTAATTATTTAATTTATTAAAAGTTAATCAAATATGATAATTTATCAATACTTGATTTTATTTCTTTTCTGTTAGTTTCAGTGTCATAAAGCACTTTAATAAGATAATATTTACCTTCAACTTTACTTTCTTGCAAAAATAAAATATGCGAACTGTTTATTATAATTTTATCTTCGCTGACAGGAACATCGGTTGTGTAATCTGCTTCAAAGATTTCATTAATATCTCCCGAAATAGTTTCTGTTACATTAAATTTCTGATAATAATAACAAGTTACGACAATTATTTGTCCGGGTTCAACAGGGTCTTCTACGGCTATACATTTTGCAATAATCGGTTTATGATATTTTATTTCATTAGTTTCCGATATCAGAACAATCATTGATTTTTTTACTGCTTCTTCTATACTGAATTTACTGCCGGGTAAATTATTTTCAGTTATTGTAACTTCGTTTTCAATTTTAATAAATTCCGGGATTTTTATTGCATAAGCATTTATTAATGTTGCGTTTGTATCAAAGTGTATTCGTATTAATTTTTCAGCTTTTTCGTTTTGACTTCCGTTCTCCTGCTTTCTTTCAATAATATAAACATACGAAAATCCGATTGTGTCTTTGGCTGTAACATTTGACGGATAAGTTGCATTAATCTCATCGGGTAAAGTCAATAATTGAACGACCTCTTTTTTATTCATTCCGAATTTGAGTTTGTTCATATTATCAAATATAATATTTGTTCTTTGTTCGGAAGCAACATACGGATATTCAATTTGGGCATTATATACTTTATTTTTCATAGTTTTGTTTTCTTGACTGCAACTGTAAAGAGAGCTTATCAGCCCTAATAGTGTTATTAATATGTAATTTTTCATGTGTTTATAATTATATTTGTCAGTGATATTCAGCCTGTTATATTTTTTTGGATTTGGATTTTTTGTTTATTCGCTTATTCGTTTATTTGGTTATTTGTTTTTTGATATCCCCAAATAACCAAATAATCAAATCAACGGAAGCACAATGTTTGAGACAACAAAAAATAATCATTCCTTTGATTGTTTACGAATCCCAATAATAAAATATATTATCAAAATTTTTAGTTTTCAAATCTTCTTTTGTAATAAGAAATTTTGCAGTACCAAAATCGCCCCATATAATATTGTGGGTTCCGTTACTTGCTAATTGAAATAAAACAGTGTCATATTTTTGATATTCCTTATTTGTATCTCTCGGGTTTGTATTCAGGAAACTCGGGTATCCTCCTATTTTGCTGTTGTTTAGTGTTTTATCAACAATTCCCTGATATTTTTGTTGTAAAGCATCTTCTTTAAAAAAATCATTACAGCCTAAAAATTTACCGTTAATATGAAGTTGTTTTGTAATAAAATAGGATTCATTTACGGGCATTAATTCAGCATCTTCATCAAAAGAAATCATTATTTCTTTATCTGTGATTGGAAGCAGATTAAAATTCGGTTTTGCAAATGAAAAATCCTTGATATAATTATCTTTTGAGATATTTTCGATGAATTTAACTTTGAAATTTTTTTGATTTGTCGGATTATCTTCGTCCATTCCGTAATATTCTTCATCTTGTTTTATATAAAATTGAAGAATTCCTTTTTTCGGATATTCTTTAAGTTGCGGTAATTCTTCAAAATTTATTTGTCCTAAAAAACACAGATAATTATTATTATCATCAACCGGATAATCATTAATATCGGTTAAATACGGAAATCCTCCGATTTTAGAATTCCACGCAAAAGTTTCAGTATTTTCTTTATATTTTAAATATAAAACTTTTCGTATTGATTTTTCTGTGATTAATTTATAATCATTAAAATCCTGTCCTAATTCTTGCAACAATTTTTCATTCATAATATTATATTTTAAGATTTTTAATTTTCAGTTATTATTTTCCAATTTTTTAATATTGATTTTCCAACATTGTCTTGAATTAATACAGCTTCAATTTCAATTTTTTTGTTTAATTCTTTTTTGCTCCAAGGTTCTTTGTTGTCAAAAAAATAAATTTCAGAATCAGCAAATTCCCATACAAAAGCTGCTTTTCCGCTGACATTAATTGTTGTCCCCTTATATGTTTGTTTGGGAAGTTCTTTTACCGTGTAATCTTCCATAATTAATCTGTAATGAGTTATGCTTGTATCAGAAAACATTCCTTGCGGCGATTCTTCTGTTGAGTAATATTCAATCGGATATTTTTCTTTTTTAATAACTCCTTCTATTGCAAAATAATTATCAAGTTTTTTAGTATATTTTTTTAAATAAATGCCGTTAATAGTAGGAGTTCCTCCTCTTTGAAAACGCACTTCTCCTGTTACTGTTACTTTTTTGCCGATTTTATAAAATGGTCTTGTGTACATTTCTTGTATCTGAATAAATCGATTCAAATATGCCACAATCGAATACTCCCGAATATAAAGACACTCTTTTTGTAACTCTAAACCACCCCTTTTAAGTTGCAAAAAAGGAAATTCATCTTGTTTTTGTTTCAATTTAAAATTGTAATTAATACGCATTAATGTATCAAAAATTTCTCCTTGATTATTTTTGAAAACAGTTCTCATTATTGTGTCATTCTTTTGTATTAGTTTTACTTCTCCATATTCATTAGCATATAATCCCTTAATTTTTTTAATATCAAATTGTTGGGCTGTTACTAAATTTGCTGGAAATAAAAAGCAAAGTGCCAATAATAGTTTATTTAATGTTTTCATATGTCTATTTTTATAATTTTCAAAGATGAGCCCACTCCGAAAAGTCAAAATTTGCATAAAATCGGTCTGACGGCTTTTTTAATTAACTGATAATAAGGCAGCTCACTTTTAGATATTTACAAATACAGCCGTCTGACCAGTTTTCAGAGCAGACTCAAAGGTTATATTATTTATTTTTTCTCTGTTAGTTTCTGTATCATACAGTACTTTTACCAAATGATAAGCACCTTCTGCTTTGGTTTCCCCGAGTATCATAATATAAGGCTTGTCTTTTTGAATACTTTGCTCATTATTAGGAATATATGTATTGTAATCACCCTCAAATTCATTGATTATTTCTCCGGAAATAATTTCCGTTACTTTAAATTTTTGGTAATAATAACAATGCTCAAATAATATTTGCAGAGGTTCGGGTGGATTTTCTGTTGCAACACATACAGCAACAATTGGTTTTTGATATATTATTTCTTGTGTTTCGGAAATCGGAACAATCATTGATTTTTTTATTGCCTCGTCTGTTGTTATTCTGCTTCCGAGCAATTCAGTATTTGCAGATTGCGGCATAATTGCATTAAACTCCTGTATTCCGATTGCATAAGCACTTATTAATGTTTTGTTTAAATCAAAATGTATTGCTATTGATTTGTCATTAAGTTCAAGTCTGCTGTCAAGTTCATGTTTCCTTTTTATGATATAGATATAAGAAAATCCTGTTGTGTCTTTGGCTGTAATGTATAAAGGATAAGTTGCATTAATCTCATCAGGTAAAGTTAATAATTGAATTACCTCTTTTTTATTCATTCCTGCTTTTAGCTTGTTCATATTATCCAAGATGATATTTTTTCTTTGTCTCGAAGCTGAATACGGATATTCAATTTTATCATTATATATTTTATTTTTCATCGTGTTATTTTCTTGACTGCAACTGTAAAAAGTGCTTGTCATTGCTAATAATGTTAGTAATATGTAATTTTTCATCTGTAAATAATTTAGTTATGTTATAAAATATCAAGCTTTTCACAAAAATAAATAACTGTTTAGTGCTTAATGTTTAATTGTTTTACCAATAAGTATAATAATAGTTTATATATTCAGTGATTTCATCATTGCTGTTATACTTGATGTTTTTTGTAATGAGATTATTTTCATAAATATTTTTTTCTTTCCATAAGGTCTTATTATCAGTATTATAATGTATTATTTCTTTATTCTGTAATTGATTGTTTTTATAGGTATAATTATTAACAAGGCTTGAAACCGGTTTTTGGTTATTATAAATATAATCGAAATGACTTTCTCTTATCAGCTTCTTTTGTTCATTGTAATTCCAATTTTTTTTATAATCTATATAACTGAACTCATATTTTATTTCTTCAATTTTAAAAATTGAATCATATTGAATAAATAATTGATTTACAATACTGCCGGTTTCTTGATTTATCACAACACAGCTTAACAAACTGTCAAATTCATTATAAGTATATGTTGTTATAAAGTCTGTAATAGTTGTATCAAAACGTGTAGGTTGGTAATTACCTGAAAATTTAAAATCGAAATATGCAGTATCAAAATATTCAATTATCCGGTCTTCTTTCTTTATTAACTTATTATTGCTGTATATATATTTTGTTGATGTTATTTCATTACCGTTTCCTTTTCCGAGATAATCGACATATTTAACATTACTTTCTGTTTTTTTTCCGTCATTATCATATTTGTAACAAGATTTTCTGCTGTAACCGGAGGCATATTCTTCTTCACAAGTTTTGTTTTCATAATAATGATATGTTGTTGTTCCGTTTGCTGAACTTTCTCCGCACAAAGACTCTTTTTCAGTCAATCTTCCTTTTTGGTCGTATTTATAATTAACAGAACAATAAATGCTTGGTTGATTATCATTAAGCAGATAACCTTTTTTACTGTACTCTTTTTTAACATAAATAATACTGTCTGAATCGTCTATATATTTTCCCCACCCGACAACTTCCTTAATTTGCCGGCAAAACCCAATATTGTTTGATGATTTCATAAAATCATCTAATTCCCAATTTGTATCTTGTATATATGCTTTTTTATCTTTTCCTGTATTTTTATTAAAACCTATAATATATTTCTCGCCAATTTTTAAACTGTATATTTTATCTGATTTTTTCTTTTCTTCTTTAAATTCTTTACTGTTTTTATATTCGTCAGGTAACATATTTTCAAATTCTTTAAAATATTGAAACTTAATTACAAATTCAGAATTTACAGAATCACCTTTTACAATTTTTTCTAATGAAAATTTTACAGCTCCCATACCCATAGGATTGAAAAATACTACATTTTCTACCTTTGCAATTAATATCAAATCTGATTTCAATTTATTCATTTTTTTTAAATAAATGTTTTTATTTTCTTCCGGTTCTATATCTGTAATTATTGTTTCATAACCGGCTTTGCTTATTACAACAGTCATTGGCGGACAGCCAAACGGCTTACCGTCAATGCTTTCTATGCGAAAATAACCTTTTTTATCAGTATATGCATTATCAAATTCCGAATTTTTCTTTTTTACAAAAACACTGTCAATTACTTGTTTGGTTTCATCATCATATACTGTTCCGCCGGCAGTTTGTAAGCAATCACAAGAGCAAAAGAACATAATAAATAATGTTGCTGTCATTAACTGAAATATTGTACTTATTTTTTTCATATGTCTAAAATTTTGCAATTAATTAGTGTTTGTCCATAATGTCCGATTTCTTTACCGAAACAAGTTCGGCACAAGCTGTTATCCTTATGTTTACAATCAGTCATTTACAAAAGTAAACTCCTGATTATAAACACTTCGGATGCCTCGAACTCGGACATTCTAAACCAAACACTGACTTTATAGTTCGTCCCTAACGGGACTTTTGTAACTCGCTGATTATCACCCCCGACTTTCGTCAGGGGCTACAAATAGTTCGTCGCTATGCGACTTTATTGACAAACTCTAATTAACATTGTTTGTCAGTCACTGTATTTCCGGTATTTACCGGTTTTCAATTTCAACTTTACTTTTTTTCCTGTTGACATGTAGACTCCGGACTCATCATTATATTCAAATTCATTGAAACTAATAATGTTTTCAACTTTGTCGAATTTCAGATCTATTTTTTTATTGCGTGGGGCTTTAATAATTGAATAATTTTTTTCAATGCAATCGGAACAAACTTTTAATGAATCATTCTCAATTGAAAATATCAAAATTGAGTTGTGATGATGTCCCGAACCATAAGTTCCCCAACCAAAACATAAATAATGAGGGTGTTTATTAATATCAACATCATAAATTTCATATAAAATGTCATCTGTTATACCTGCCGGCTCTTCACTTATATCAGAATCAATCCATTGAGTTTTTATTTTCCGGTTGCTTATTTTAAATTGAATAATAACTGCCATATCGTGCCAAGTTCCGCCGGTTAACTCATCCCAACTAAACATTCTTACTTTATTGTCATTTGATTTTATAATTTTCACATAGTTAGACAGAGAATCAAAAGGATAATCAAACGAATTAGAGTCGTTTAAAATATTTTCAATTTGAATTCTCAATTTTGCACGAAGACTGTCAAACCTAATGTCATAATCTGAATTCCGGTAATTTTGATATTCCGATATTAATTCAGATTCGGCTTTTTGAAAATCTACAGTTTGCGAAAACAATAAATTTCCGTTTATGAAGATTAATAATATGATAATTGTTTTTTTCATGTGTCTAAAATTTTATAATTAATTGATATTATGCAAATTGGACACTTTTCACACTTTATATTATTTGTATTGTTCTGCACATAGGAACACCTAAAAAGTATCTGCAAGTAATTAACATGATTCGTTAGTCATGCTTCTTTGTGTGAAACTTGTTTCTCATGGGTGTTTCATACTTATTTTAAAATTGAAAATTAATTTCTCTTAATAAAGAATCTTTGCGTTTTTCTTCGTCAGTTCGAGTATCGTCACATTTAATTTCACGAGACCGACGCATAGTTTCCCTTAAAATCTCACTATCAATAAGACTGTCTTTTATTGTTTCATTAATTTTATAAAAAACCCAAGTTTCATCTTCTTAATAATTTTAGCTTTAAAAATAAAAAGATAAATCCAATTATTAAAAACAAAAATGTTAATATTCCATAAGAAATTATTCCACTATCGGTATATACTGTTTCTGTTGCTTGGTCGAAATATCTTCCTTCCGAATTGTATGGAAGTGAAAGTCTTTTAATCCATTCTGCACCAAATAATACACCGATAATTATTGAAATTACGGATAAAATCCGGATTATATATTGTATTGTTCTTTTCATTAATCAGTAAGAATTTCTTTAATATCATTTTTCAGTTTATACACTTTTGCTTCTGTCTCTTTTGAACAAAAACTACCGTACCACGGCATATTATCCGAAATATAAACACTGTATTTTTCTGTATTAAAATCAGGCAATTTTTTATACAATTTCATTATTTTCTTTTTCTCGCTTTTAAATTTTTCTATGCTTTGTTTATTTTTTTCATTATGAGGAATAAAGTCGTCATATTTACGAGACAAATGAGATATATTATATTTACCGGGCAAGCTTCTTATAATTTCAGCAACAGAATCGTTCAAATTCTTTACAGATTTGATTTCATCATCGGTAAGTGCTTTGTTAAAAGTGTATTTTAATTGATATTGAATTTTTCCGATTATTTTAGTTTTAATAAATTCTTCGTAATTATCATTTAGCATCTTATCTGTATTTATAAAATTACATATCCTTGCAGAATCCGGTTTTGTAAGAAGAACAGTATTTGTTGAATTTCCGGTTACGGCCCAACCTTTTGGAGCAATGCTTTTTATTTTATCAATATCAATTTTGAGTTCAATAATATTTTTTTCTTTTTCACTCAATTGCTTATTAAGTAAATCTCTGTATTCTTCTGCTTTGCTCAAGAGTACGCCTTCTTTTGACTGCGAAAGTAATGTTATATCATCCGGCACCTGTTTCTTGCCGTCTGTTTTACTGTCGATTAGCTCATTATTATAAAAATAATACTTTCCCTCAAATGTTTTCTCGGTTAAACGGAATGCTTTTAAAGTATCATTTTGTTTTTCATAAGCATGCTCTTCTTCGATAACACATATAAGTTTAGAATTGTTAAAATAATATCTTGTTAACCAAATTATTCTTTTTGAGTCAAATCTCTCATTAATTATATAAATTTGATTGTCTTTAACAAAACCTGATGCTTGTAAAGAATTATCACTTACAGGAATTTCAACAAACTCAAAATCAGACCGTTCTGTGTTCGCAGAAACAACAGAATCAATACCGGCAATTGTTTGACTGAAAGATACCATAGTAATGAAGTTTAAAAATGATATTAAGACGTATGTTTTCATATTTTTCATATTTTTATTTTTGATTAAATCAATTTCACTCTGTTAATTTAATTTGCTCAACATTTTTCCATTTTCTGATGTCTTTTTCTGCTTCCGGATTAGTACATTTCAATAATTCAACAATTATATTCTTGCTTTCTTTCTTATCATATATAATAATTATTCCTAAATTATTCGGGAGCATATAACTCATAGAGGGTTTTGTGAATTTGCGAGAAAAAACATTTTTCTCTGCACCGTATTTAACTAATAAATCATCAGCTTTTTCGAATTCCGTTCCTGTTTTGATAATATTGTTTGATACTGTTTTTTTTGTTTTTTGATATACTTGATAAACCTTCACATCACATTC
>JAUVIG010000125.1 GCA_030592825.1 Chlorobiota bacterium
ATTAATATTAAAAAAGCACCCCGCATAAGAGTGCTTGTAATAAGATAAATATTTATAAGTTTTTAAATTACTTTCTAATCATCATCTTCTTGTTCTGCTTCGTGAGCTTTAATCAGGTCGTTTTGAAGATCTCCCGGAACAGGAGCATATTCATCAAATTCCATTTCAAAAGTTGCTCTTCCTCCTGATATTGAACTCAATGCAGTAGCATATTTAGAAATTTCCGCTAAAGGAACTTTTGTATTAATAACTTCAAAACCTTTTGCACTGCTCATACCTTGGATTATTGCTCTTCTTCCTTGAAGATCACTCATTACATCACCCATACTTTCAGAAGGAACCATTACTTCAAGATTATAAATTGGTTCTAATATTTTAGCACCGGCTTGTTTAAATGCATCTGAAAATGCTTTTGAACCCGCAATTTTAAATGAAATTTCGTTTGAATCTACATCATGCATTTTTCCGTCATATACACTCACTCTGATATCTCTTGCATAACTGCCGGTTAGCGGACCGTTTTCCATTTTTTCCATTAAACCTTTAATAATTGCAGGCATATAGTTTTTATCAATAACACCTCCGACAATACAATTATAAAATACTAATTTACCGCCCCATATTAAGTCAATTACATCTTCATCTCTAACAGTAACGGTATATTCTTTACCTCCTATTTTGAATGATGAAGGTTTTGCTTTCCCTTCTTCATGCGGTTCAATAATCATATGAACTTCTCCGAATTGTCCGGCTCCGCCTGACTGTTTTTTATGTCTGTAGTCAGATTGTGCAGCTTTGGTAATTGTTTCACGATAAGGAATTTTAGGAGCTATGAATTCAGTTTGTACTGAAAAAATATTATCTAAATGCCATTTTAATGTATTTAAATGATGATCACCTTGTCCGTGAATAATCAATTGTTTCAATTCTTTTGAATATTCCAAGATATAGGTAGGATCTTCATCGTGTAATCTATGAAGATATTCACCAAGTTTCTCATCATCTGATTCACTCAATGCTTTGATAGCTTTTCTGTATTTCGGATTTGGATATTCAATATCTTTAAATTTCAAATCTGTACCTTTTTCACTTAATGTATCTCCGTTTGAAGTGTTTTTTAATTTTACGGTTGCTCCAATATCTCCGGCAACAATTTTACTTAAGTTATCTCTGTTCTTTCCGTTTACCGCAAAAATTTGTGATATTCTTTCTTTATTTTGAGTTGAAGAGTTAATCATATCATCACTCTCATTAATCTCACCGGACATTACTTTAAAATATAATACTTCACCAAGATGTTCTTCTACACTTGTTTTAAAAAAGAATAGTGATTTCGGACCTTTTGCATCAAGTTTAACTTCTTTATCATCAGTTGTCAGGGCAGCAGGCATAGTATCAGGAGCAGGAAGAGCATTTTTAACAAAATCCATCAATCTTCGTGTTCCCATATTGTTTTTTGCCGCAGTGCAAAGAACCGGAAACATCCCTCTGCTAAGAATACCTTTTAATATTCCTTCTCTCATTTCATCTTCTGTTAAAGTTTCGTTTTCGAAAAAAGTTTCCATAAGAACTTCATCATTTTCTGCAGCTGTTTCAATAAGTTGCATCCTTAATTCTTTTGCTTTATCAGCTTCTTCTGCAGGAATATCAACAACTTCAGGATTTGTACCGTCATTTTTCCACTTATACATTTTTCCGGTAATGAGATCAATAATAGAATTGAATTCAGGACCCTGATTTACAGGATATTGAATAATAGCTACATGGTTGGATAGTTTCTCTCTCGCTTGGTCTATAGTTTTTTCAAAATTTGTTTTATCATGATCTAAATGGTTTGCAATGATAACAACAGGTTTGTTAAACTTCTCTGTAAGTCTCCAATGAATTTCAGAACCAACTTCTACTCCGTTTTGAGTGTTTAATACTAAAAGTGTAGTATCGGCAACAGCAATTGAAGATACTGCACTGCCTATGAAGTCAAGTGCTCCGGGAGCATCTAATATGTTAATTTTCACACCGTCCCATTCACTGTTAAGAACTGAAGAATAAACTGATCCGGCTTGCTCATGTTCAACCGGCCGATAATCCGATAAAGTTGATTTAGAATCAATTGTCCCTCTTCTTTGAATTTTACCTCCTTCAAATGCAATATTCTCTGCTAATGTGGTTTTTCCGCTGCCTGCATTTCCGGCAAGGGCTATATTCCTGACATCTCCTGTGTTATAAACTTTCATTGCGTATTTTTTTATTTATTATAGAAATATATTTTAAAATTTGATGCAAAAATAAAAAAAAAATAATAAGAATCAAGATATGTATTTTTAATTGTAAAATCTTTCCGGCATTTCAAAGCATAATAAGTGCAAATAATGAATTTTTATTTATGAATTTTCACATTCGTATTAATCGAATAAACAGATAATCTACTCCGTTTCAGAGAAAAAAGAATAAATCGAAAAAATTTATTTAAAAAACATTGCTTTAAAAAAAAATAATTCTACCTTTGCCCCCCAAATTCAAAAAAACAGACAGAAATGCCCACAATTCAACAGTTAATAAGGAAAGGAAGAAAAAAAGTTAACAGAAAAAGCAAATCTCCTGCACTTAATTCAAGTCCTCAAAAAAGAGGTGTTTGTGTAAGAGTTTATACAACAACCCCAAAAAAACCTAATTCAGCTATGCGTAAAGTAGCAAGAGTAAGGTTAACAAACGGCAAAGAGGTTAATGCATACATACCGGGTGAAGGACATAATTTGCAGGAACACTCTATTGTACTTGTAAGAGGCGGCAGAATAAAAGATTTACCCGGTGTTCGTTATCACATTGTCAGAGGAACATTAGATACACAAGGTGTAGATGACAGAACTCAAAGAAGATCAAAATACGGTACAAAAAGACCTAAAAAATAGTCATATTATATAAGATATATATAAGGTATGAGAAATCAAAAGAAAAGAAATTTCGGAATTCAAGCTGATCCGAAACATAATGACAAAATGGTAACCCAATTTGTTAATAATATAATGTTGAACGGTAAAAAAAATACAGCGTATAATATTTTTTATTCGGCATTAGATATTATTGAAAAACGAACAAAAGATGAGGAAGCAACACCTCTTGAAGTTTGGAAAAAAGCAATTGAAAATATTACTCCGCAGGTAGAAGTAAAAAGCCGAAGAGTAGGGGGTGCGACTTTTCAAGTACCAACAGAGATAAACTTCGGAAGAAAAATGTCGATCAGTATGAAAAATATGATCAAGTATTCCAGAGCAAGAAGAGGAAAATCTATGGCTGAAAAACTCGCTGCTGAAATTCTTGATGCATATAAAGAAGAAGGCGGAGCATTTAAAAAGAAAGAAGAAACACACAGAATGGCTGAAGCAAATAAAGCTTTTGCACATTTCAGATTTTAATAATTATTAATGGTATCAGATTTAAAATATACACGTAATATTGGCATCATGGCTCACATTGATGCCGGTAAAACTACAACAACCGAAAGGATTTTGTACTATACCGGTATCAATTATAAAATAGGTGAAGTTCATGATGGTCTTGCTACAATGGATTGGATGGAGCAAGAGCAAGAACGCGGTATTACAATTACTTCTGCTGCTACAACAACATATTGGGATGTTAATGATCAAAAATATAAAATAAATATCATTGATACTCCCGGGCATGTCGATTTTACTGTTGAAGTAGAAAGATCATTAAGAGTGCTGGACGGTGCAGTCGCAATATTTTGTGCCGTAGGAGGCGTTGAACCACAATCTGAAACAGTTTGGAGACAAGCTGATAAATATTGTGTTCCGAGAATTGCATTTGTTAATAAAATGGATCGTCTCGGAGCTGATTTTTTTGGTGTAGTTGACCAAATTAAGGAAAAATTAGGCGGAAATGCAGTTCCTATACAAATACCTATTGGGTCTGAAGATGATTATACGGGTGTTGTTGATCTTCTCGAAAGAAAAGCCGTAACATGGAAAGATGATGACCAATTGGGGATGAATTATGAAATTTCTGAAGTCCCTGAAGATTTAAAAGAAACTGTTGAAGAGTGGAGAGAGAAATTGATAGAAAGCGTTATTGAATTTGATGAAGAAATGATGGAACGTTTTTTTGAAGACAGAAGTTCAATTACAATTGAAGAATTCAAAGCTGTTGCAAGAAAAGCAGTGTTAAATAAGGAAATTGTACCTGTACTATGCGGGTCTGCATTTAAAAATAAAGGTATTCAAAAATTACTTGACACTATAGTAGAATTTCTTCCAAGCCCTTTAGATATCCCACCTGTAAAAGGCATCAATCCGAAAAATGATGATGAAGTAGAACGAAAAGCTGATAAAGACGAACCTTTATCAGCATTAGTTTTTAAAATAGCAGCTGATAAATTTATCGGCAAATTAGCTTATATCAGGGTATATTCAGGATCAATTAAGGCAAAAGAGAATGTATATAACCCAAGAACAAATAAGAGAGTAAGACTTGCAAATATTTATCAAATGCATGCAAATAAGCAAATTGCAATAGAGGAAGTTTTTGCAGGTGATATTTGTACTGTTGTAGGATTTAAAGATATTCAAACAGGTGATACATTAACATCTGAATATAAGAAAGTTATTCTTGAAAATATTATTTTTCCGGAGCCTGTTATCGGAGTTGTTATTGAGCCGAAAGCACAGAAAGATATTGATAAATTAAGTGCTTCATTACAAACTCTTTCAGAAGAAGATCCGACATTTAAGGTTAAAATTGACAAAAATACCGGACAAAGAATTATATCCGGAATGGGAGAACTTCACCTTGAGGTATTAATTGACAGACTTGATAGAGAATTCAATGTGAAATGTAATCAAGGAAAACCACAAGTATCATACAAAGAAGCAATAACAACTGTTGTTGAACATCAAGAAATATTTAATAAAGAAACAGGAGGTAAAGGGAGATTTGCAGATATTAAAGTGCGAGTTTCTCCTTTTAAAAATAAAGAAGATAAATTCTTATTCATAAATAAGGTTGATGAATCTGTAATTCCAAAGATATTTATTCCGGCAATTGAAAAAGGATTTTATCAAGCAATGAGCAACGGTACTATCGCAGGATTTCCGTTGGATAATTTAAAAGTCGAATTAATTGGAGGCTCATATAGTGAAGAAGATTCTGATGAATTATCATTTGAGATTGCTGCAAGACAAGCATTCAGAAATGCAATCGTAAAAGCAAACCCAATACTTTTAGAACCGATTATGGATGTTGAAATAATAACCCCCGGTGAATATTTGGGAGATATTGTTTCTGACTTAAATAAAAGGAGAGCAAAAATTAACGGTACAACTGAAAGAACAAATGTACAAGTTATCAGTGCATCTTCTCCCTTATCAGAAATGTTCGGTTATGTTACAATTTTAAGAACTTTAAGTTCCGGAAGAGCATCTTCAACAATGGAATTTTCACATTACGGAGAAATTGATACAAAGATATCAGATAAAATAATTGCAAGATTAACGGGAAAAATATTTGTTTAAATATAATTAATGCTTTTGTAAATGGCACAAAAAATTAGAATAAAGTTGAAATCATACGATCACAATTTAGTTGATAATTCAGCTGAAAAGATCGTAAAAACTGTGAAAGCAACAGGTGCAGTTGTAAGCGGGCCAATCCCCTTGCCAACTAAAAAAAGAATTTTTACTGTATTAAGATCAACATTTGTAAATAAAAAATCAAGAGAACAATTTCAATTGTCTTCTTTTAAAAGATTGATCGATATATACAGTTCAACTCCAAAAACTGTTGATGCACTAATGAAACTGGAACTTCCGAGTGGAGTTGATGTTGAAATAAAAGTTTGATATAAATAAAAACCGGTAAAAGAAAAGAAAAATGTTCG
Organism: Chlorobiota bacterium; assembly: GCA_030592825.1. GTDB lineage: Bacteria > Bacteroidota > Bacteroidia > Bacteroidales > JAADGE01 > JAADGE01. The sequence continues at coordinate 5,894 of JAUVIG010000125.1, forward strand.
GATTAATTGGAAAAAAAATCGGAATGACATCCGTTTTCAGTGCCGAGGGAAATAATATTCCATGCACTGTTTTAGAAGCCGGACCATGCGTTGTTACTCAAATAAAAACATTAGACAACGATGGTTATGAAGCAATCCAGCTGGCTTATGACGAGAAAAAGGAAAAGAGAACAAATAAAGCAGAAATGGGACATTTCAAAAATGCTAAAACTTCTCCGAAAAGAAAGATAGTTGAATTTCCTCTTGAAGAAGCAGGAGCAGATTATAAAGTTGGTGATACAGTTACTGTTGAAACTTTTTTTAATGATACATGGGTAGATGTTACAGGATATTCTAAAGGAAAAGGTTTTCAAGGTGTTGTAAAAAGATATAATTTTAAAGGAGTTGGTGATGCTACTCACGGACAACATAACAGATTAAGAGCACCCGGGTCTCTCGGAGCTTCATCATATCCGTCAAGAGTATTTAAAGGTATGAGAATGGCAGGAAGAATGGGTAATGACAGAGTTAAAGTTATTAACTCTCGTATTTTAAAAATTATTCCGGAGAATAATATTATAATAGTTAAAGGGTCCGTACCGGGTTCAAAAGGTTCATACATAATAATTGAAAAGTAATGTTCCTGTGTGGCAATTAAAATTATTAAAAAAATTCACATGAAACTTAATGTATTAAATATATCCGGTGAAGAAACCGGCAAAAAGGTTGAATTAGCAGACGATATTTTTAATATCGAACCTAACGATCATGTTATTTATCTTGATGTAAAACAATATCTCGCTAATCAAAGACAAGGTACTCATAAAACTAAAGAAAGAGGAGAGATTAGAGGAAGTACCAGAAAAATTAAAAAACAAAAAGGGACGGGTACAGCTCGTGCCGGCAGCATAAAAAATCCTCTTTTAAGAGGTGGAGGAAGAATGTTCGGACCAAGACCAAGAGATTACGGATTTAAGTTGAATAAAAAAGTTAAGCAATTGGCTAAAAAATCAGCTTTATCTTATAAAGCAAAAGATAAAAATATTTTGATCATAGAAGATATTGATTTTCAAGCTCCTAAAACAAAAGAGTTCGTTAATTTTCAAAATAATTTAAAAATTAATGAGAAAAAATCGCTTTTAGTTTTATCTAATAAAAATAAAAATATATATTTGTCAGCTCGAAATTTGAAGAGGTCAAAAGTCTTAACAGTTTCAGAATTAACAACTTACGATGTGTTAAACAGTGAAACTTTAGTCTTAACAGAAAGCTCAATTGACCGAATTAATAAGAATTTTGGATTAACAGAAGAAAAATAAAGACTATGAACATCCTTATTGAACCAATAATAACCGAAAAAATGACTGGAATAAGTGAAAAACTTAATCAGTACGGATTTATTGTTGAAAAAAAAGCAAATAAAGTTGAAATTAAAAAGGCTGTTGAGAAGTATTATAATGTTACGGTTGAGAATGTAAATACCATGGTTTACGGAGGTAAAAGGAAAAACCGATTTACAAAGACAGGTTTGATTAAAGGTAAAAAGAAGTCTTTTAAAAAAGCTGTCGTTACATTAGTTGACGGCGATACTATTGATTTATACAGCAATATTTAAGAAATAATGGCAGTAAAGAAAATAAAACCGGTAACACCCGGACAGAGGGGGAAAATAGTAAATACCTTTGAAGAACTTACAACTTCAAAGCGTGAAAAATCATTAGTTAAAGGTAAGAGTAAAAGCGGAGGAAGAAATAATCAAGGACGTATGACCATGCGTTATATTGGCGGCGGTCATAAAAAAGCTTACAGAATTATTGATTTTAAAAGAGATAAAGACGGAGTTCCGGCAACTGTTAAAACAATTGAATATGATCCTAACCGATCAGCTTTCATAGCATTGGTGTTTTATGCTGACGGTGAAAAAAGATATATCATTGCACCAAATGGTTTAAAAGTAGGTGATAAAATAGTATCAGGTAAAGAAATATCACCTGAAGTGGGTAATACAATGTTTTTATCAGATATTCCTTTAGGAACTGTTGTTCACAATGTCGAATTACAACCTAAAAAGGGAGCTGAAATGGCAAGAAGTGCCGGTTCATATGCTCAATTGATTTCAAGAGAAGGAAAATTTGCTGTTCTTAAATTGCCGTCAGGAGAGATTAGAAAAGTACTTGCATCTTGCAGAGCAACAATCGGAACGGTTTCTAACTCTGATCATGCATTATTGAAATCAGGGAAAGCCGGAAGATCAAGATGGCAAGGAAGAAGACCAAGAGTGAGAGGAGTAGCAATGAACCCTGTTGACCATCCAATGGGTGGAGGAGAAGGTAAATCATCAGGAGGACATCCAAGATCAAGAAACGGTGTACTTGCTAAAGGATTTAAGACCAGAGGTAAAAAAGCATCAGATAAATTAATTGTTGAAAGAAGAAAAATTAAGAAACGTAAAAAATAGAATATAAAAATTTTTTTATGAGCAGATCACTCAAAAAAGGACCATATATCAACTTTAAACTTGAAAGAAGAGTTGTTGAAATGTCAGAGTCCGGAAAGAAAAAAGTAATAAAAACATGGGCCAGAAATTCTATGATTTCGCCGGATTTCGTTGGCCATACTATTGCAGTACATAACGGGAAAAAATTTATTCCTGTTTATGTAACAGAAAATATGGTGGGACACAGATTAGGAGAATTCTCACCAACCAGAACTTATAGAGGACATAAAAAGAAAAAATAATGAGTGCACGTAAAAAACAAAGAGCAGAACAAATTAAGGAAGCAAAAAAGAATCAATATTTTGCGATTCTTAGAAATTGTCCGACCTCTCCCAGAAAAATGAGATTGGTTGCTGATTTAATTCGAGGTGAAGAAATTTTAAAAGCTCTTGATATTTTGAAATATAATCCGAAAGAAGCTTCAGGCAGATTAGAAAAATTATTAAAATCTGCAATTGCTAATTGGGAAAATAAAAATGAAGGTAAAAAACCTGAAGATCATTATCTTTTTATAAAAGAAATACGTGTTGATTCGGCAGGAATGCTTAAAAGATACAGACCTGCACCGCAGGGTAGAGCACACAGAATAAGAAAGCGGTCAAATCACGTAACTTTATTTATTGACAGTAAAGAAAAATTATAATGGGACAAAAAATAAATCCGATAAGTAACAGATTAGGTATTATCAGAGGTTGGGACTCAAACTGGTTCGGTGGAGATAAATATGCAGATAAGATCAAAGAAGACAGTAAAATAAGAAAATATCTCCAAACTCGTTTGGCTAAAGCAGGTATATCAAGAATAATTATTGACAGAACTTTAAAACTAATTACTGTTACAATAACAACTTCAAGACCGGGAATTATTATAGGTAAAGGAGGTCAGGAAGTTGATAAATTAAAAGAGGAATTAAAAAAGATAACAGGAGGGAAAGATATTCAGATTAATATTTTTGAAATAAAAAAACCTGAATTAGATGCAGTTATTGTTGCTGAAAATATTGCAAAGCAAATTGAAGGTAACATTGCATACAGG
>JAUVIG010000635.1 GCA_030592825.1 Chlorobiota bacterium
AGTTTAACTACTTTACCTATGGGCGGCGGTAAAGGAGGTTCAGATTTCGATCCTAAAGGAAAATCAGATGCAGAAGTTATGCGTTTCTGCCAAAGCTTTATGACGGAATTACAACGTCATATAGGACCAAACACAGACGTACCTGCCGGAGATATTGGTGTAGGCGGTCGTGAAATAGGGTTCATGTACGGACAATACAAACGTTTGCGAAATGAATTTACAGGTGTTCTTACAGGTAAAGGAATAGAGTGGGGAGGATCATTAATCAGACCCGAAGCAACAGGATACGGAACAGTATATTTTGCTGAAGAAATGCTTAAATTTAAAGGTGACAGTATGAAAGGTAAAGTTGTAACTGTATCAGGTTCCGGTAATGTTGCACAATATGCAACCGAAAAATGTATTGAACTTGGTGCTAAAGTAGTTACTTTATCAGACTCAAAAGGTTTCATTTATGATCCTGACGGAATTGATACTGAAAAATTAAATTACGTTCTTGACCTTAAAAATGTTAAGAGAGGCAGAATTAAAGAGTATGCCGAAAAATATGGTTGTGAATATCATGAAGGTGAAAGACCTTGGATTGTAAAATGTGATGTTGCACTTCCGTGTGCTACTCAAAATGAAGTAAATAAAGAAGAAGCTGAAATTTTGATTAAAAACGGATGTTTTGTGGTAGCAGAAGGAGCAAACATGCCTTCTGAGCCTGAAGCAATTGAAGTTTACATGTCTAATAAAATCCTTTATGCTCCGGGAAAAGCAGCTAATGCCGGTGGAGTAGCTGTTTCAGGACTTGAAATGTCTCAAAATTCATTGCGTTACAGTTGGACCAGAGAAGAAGTTGATGCCAAATTACTTCAAATTATGAAAGATATTCATGAAACTTGTGTAAAATGGGGTAGAGACGGTGATTATGTTGACTATGTTAAAGGAGCAAATATCGGCGGTTTTGTAAAAGTTGCTGATGCTATGTTAGCCCAAGGATTAGTATAAACTGTCAGATTAATTATATTAAAAACGCCTCAATTTGAGGCGTTTTTTTGAACAAGTTTGAAAAGGATTTTTTTCTTCATTTAAATCAACAAGAAAGGCTTAATAATTGTATATATTGAAAAGTTTCTGTATCTTTTGAAAATGAAAGTCGTAAAATAATGAAAATATACCATACTCTGACCATAAATCCCGGATCAACATCAACAAAAATCGGTGTTTTTAAAAATGAAGATTGTTTGTTTGTAATTAATGTAAGCCACAGTCCTAAACAACTTGAACAATTCGTAAATATTTGGGATCAATATTCTTTCAGAAAAGAGGAAATTATTCATGCTCTCGCAAAAAAAGCATTTGATATTAGTATTTTAGATGCTGTTGTCGGCAGAGGCGGTTTAATTAAACCTATTCCCAGCGGAACATATTATATTGATCAAAAAATGATTAATGATGCAAGAGTAGGTTATCAGGGGCATCATGCTTCAAACTTGGGATGTGTTATTGCATACAGTATAGGTTGGGAATACTCAATTCCGGCTTTCATTGTGGATCCTCCGGCAGTTGATGATCTTGAACCTGTTGCAAGAATTTCCGGTAACAAGAATTTTGAAAGATCATCTTTATTACATGCCTTAAATATTTTTGCAACTGCACGCCTGCATGCAAAAAAAGTTAAGAAGAATATCAGTGATTTAAATTTAATTGTTGCTCATCTTGGTGGTGGTATCACTGTTGCTGCTTTGAAAAAAGGCAGAGCAATTAATGTGAATCACGGTTTATATGAAGGACCTTTTTCACCTGAAAGAAGCGGAGCTTTGCCGCTTTTCAAATTTTTGGATAAAGCAACTTCAGGTAAATATTCCAAAGATGAAATGAAAAAAATGGTTGTGGGAAAAGGAGGATTAGTTTCCTATTTCAATACTAATGATGCCAGAGATGTTGAAAAAATTGTTAATGCAGGTTCTGAAAAATATACTTTGGTTTTTCAAGCTATGGCATACCAAATAGCAGAAGAAATTGGTAAACGAGCTACTAATCTTAAAGGCGAAATCGACGGCATACTGTTGACGGGCGGACTTGCACATTCCAAAATGCTCACATCTTGGATATTAGAGAGG
>JAUVIG010000095.1 GCA_030592825.1 Chlorobiota bacterium
AAATTGAATATAAAAACAAAAGGTAACAGCGGTACTATTTGGTTAAGTTCCGTATATGAAAGCTACAATTATTCTTGTACCATTAATATTCCGGATAATGAAATCGTTGAATTTTTCTGTCCGCATTGTAACGATAATATAAAAAGTAATGCTGAATGCAAGACTTGTGGTGCCGGTATGGCTCATTTACATATGGATATGGGCGGCAGAGTAAGTTTTTGTTTAAGAAACGGATGTAAAGATCACTTTTTAGAATTTGATAAAATTTCTTTAGCCTTACAAAAATTTCATCAAGAATATCCGTATGACGGAAAGCACGAAAAAATTTCGTCAGGAAATATAAAAAAACAAGATGTTCTTAAAAAGGAAAAACTTGATGAAACGAAAGAGATTATTGAATCAGGTACATATTTAAATTCATATTGCCCGTATTGCAAAAAAAGCTTGATAGAGGACGGTATGATAAAACTTGAAGTAAAAACAGATAAAACAGGATATGTGATGTTAAGTCCGTATTTGAATGTTTTTACCACAAAATCTACAATTTTTCTTAAAGAAAAGACAGAAGTTGCTGATCTTTGTTGCTTTCATTGCGGAAAAAGTTTAAGAGCTAAAGGGAAAAAATGCGGTGATTGCGGTTCTCCTGTTGCAAAGATCATGGTAAGTGCTCAATCAAAACTGATTGAATTTTACATGTGTTCGAAAAAAGGTTGCAGGTGGCACGGGTTAAAAGATGAGGACCTTTACGACATAAGATTGGAAGACAGCTTAGAATGGTAAACATTGCTTCATTGTTGCATTGCTGTATTGTTAAGAATCAGTAATGTAGCAATGCGGCAATGCAACAATGCAACAATTATTACTTGTAATATTTAAAAATAAGCAATATAATTATATTATGTTTCAAATTATCAGAAAACAAGAATTAGCAAAAGGAACAATAATTAAAATGGATGTTAATGCTCCTAAAATTGCAAAAAAAATTAAAGCCGGACAATTTATTATTTTGAGAGTGAATGAAACAGGAGAAAGAATTCCTTTGACAGTAGCCGATAAAGACGAATTTGCCGGAATTATTACAATAATATTTCAAATAGTCGGGAAGACAACAGCATTACTAAATTCATTAAAAGCAGGTGATTTAATTAAAGATGTTGTGGGCCCTCTCGGTAAAGCAGCAGAAATTGAAAACATCGGAACTGTTGTAATGGTAGGGGGCGGAACAGGTGTTGCAATATTGTATCACATGGCAAAGGCTTTTAAAGATGCCGGAAATCGTGTTATAGGAATAATCGGAGCAAGGGACAAGGAGTTATTAATTTTGGAAGATGAGATGAATGCAATTTGTGATGAACTCGTTGTAACTACAGATGACGGAAGTCACGGACAAAGAGGATTTGTAACTCAACCGCTTGAAAAATATCTTGATGAACGACATGACATAAAATTGGTATATGCAATAGGGCCGATTCCTATGATGAAGTTTGTAACAAAGTTAACAAAGAAATATGACATGCCAACCATGGTTAGTCTTAATCCGATTATGATAGACGGAACCGGAATGTGCGGAGGATGCAGAGTTAAAGTGAATAATGAGATTAAATTTTGTTGTGTTGACGGTCCTGATTTTGACGGACATCTTGTTGATTTTGATGAACTGGAATTGAGAAATGCCACTTATATAAAAGAAGAGAAAGATTCATTATTGGCTTCTATCCGCTAAAAAAATCATACTATACCAAATAATATAAGTTTTTGTATAATTCATTAACATTAATAAAATGCTGGACTACGACGTAAAATATCTCAAATTTAAAACATACCTGAACACTTATTGCCCACATTGTAAGAATACTTTTAATGTTGAAAAAAAAGATCATAAACTGATTTCTTTTAATGCAGTTTATAAGGGACAAGAAACGGAACTTAAGCTCAGCCCGTATCTTGATATTTTTGAAGTTCAAACATCAATACCGATTGCAAAAGACGATAAATTGGATGATGTATTTTGCCCAAAATGTAAAAAAAGTTTAGTTGTTGATAATATGGAATGCGGCGAGTGCGGTTCAAAAACAGCTGAAATTATTATTACTGCAGATTCAAAACTTATTCCTTTTTTTATATGTTTGAAATACGGTTGTCAATGGCACGGCCTTACAAAGGCTGACGAAAGAAGAATAAAGCTGAAAATTCCGCGTCAAGAAATGCCTGAACAAGACCAAAAAATCAGAGCAACGAATTTTCAAGAAGTACCGTTTGGTTTAACTTCTGAATTAACCCAGTTGGAAGCCGGAAGATGTTTGCAATGTAAGAACGCTAAATGTATTGAAGGTTGTCCTGTTAATATTGATATTCCGGGATTTATTAAGTTAATAAGAGATGATAAATTTGATGAAGCTGCAAAAAAGATAAAAGAAAAAAATGTTCTTCCTGCAATTTGCGGAAGAGTATGTCCGCAAGAATCTCAATGTGAAAAATATTGTATATTAGGGATTAAAGATAAACCTGTTGCAATAGGTCATCTTGAACGATTTATAGCAGATTATGAGAGAAAGATGGATTTGGTTAAAATTCCGTTTATTAAGAAAAAGTTGAATAAAAAAGTCGCTGTTGTAGGCTCAGGCCCCGGAGGTTTAACTGTAGCATCAGATTTGATTCAACGTGGTTACGGCGTTACTGTCTATGAGGCATTGCACGAAACCGGCGGTGTCTTGACATACGGCATCCCCGAATTCAGACTGCCTAAATCTATTGTTCAGTTTGAGATAAATTATTTAAAAGAAATGGGTGTGAGATTTGAATTGAATCATATTATCGGAAGTTTATATACAGTTGATGAATTATTAGAAAATTTTGATGCTGTTTTTGTTGCAGTAGGTGCCGGATTGCCTTGGTTTATGGGATTAGACGGGGAGAGTTTGATCAATATCTTTTCATCGAATGAATATCTTACAAGAATGAATTTGATGAGAGCATATAAATTTCCTGAATATGACACTCCAATGCCTAAAGCAAATAAGTTAGTTGTAATCGGGGGCGGTAATGTAGCCATGGATTGTGCAAGAACTGCATTAAGAACCGGAACAAGAGAAGTTACAATTGTTTACAGAAGATCAAGGCAAGAATTGCCGGCACGACATGAAGAAGTGAGGCATGCCGAAGAAGAAGGTATAAAATTTAAATTGTTAACTAATCCAATAAAATACATAGGAACAGACAGTAATAAAGTTAAAGCAATAGAGTGCATCCAAATGAAATTAGGCGAGCCGGATTCATCCGGAAGAAGACGTCCTATTCCGATTGAAGATTCAAACTTTATTATTGAATGTGATCTGGTAATTGTAGCTATCGGTACAGGACCTAACCCAACCATTTTTCAATCAGCAAACGGTATTAAAAGAAATAAAAGAGGTTATATAGAAGTTAATGAGAAAACAATGGAAACTTCAAAAGAATTTGTTTACGCAGGCGGAGATATAGTAACTGGTTCAGCAACTGTGATAGAAGCTATGGGCGCGGGCAGGATTGCAGCAAATGCCATTCATAAAAAGTTATCAAAAAAGAAAAAGTAGAAGTATCCGGCTTTGACTCTTTGTAATTACAACTGTTGCAAAAATCATAAATTATATTTTTAAAAAAAGTCTTCAGTCCGGCAAGCAGACAGCTAAAGACTGCTGACTGAATACTAAAATACAACGATTCTGTTTAACGAAACAACTGCTATAATTAGCTCATAATCAACACGTGGGGGGTCAGGAGTTCTAAAATTTATTTTCATTAATCAATTTTTCAAATATTAATTTGAACCAAATTGTATAGTTTTCAGGATTTGTTTTTATTTCTTTAATTATTTCAGAGGGTTTCATATACTTATAGTCATTCACTTCATGTTTATTAATTTTCGGCAGTTCATCTGAATAACCGATAAAAATATGATCAATTTCATTTTCTGTCAGGTTATTATTAAATTTTGCATAGTATTGAAATTTGAAAAGATATTTAAGTTCAGTTTTCAGTCCCATTTCTTCCGATAATCTTCTGTTTGCAGCAGATAGTGTGTTTTCATCAGGCTTCGGATGACTGCAACATGTATTTGTCCATAATCCCGGTGTGTGATACTTGTCAAAGGCTCTTTGTTGCATTAATATCTCTCCGTGAGAATTAAAAATGAAAACAGAAAAAGCTCTATGCAATAATCCTTTTAAATGGGCTTCTAACTTGGAGATTTGCCCTGTTTTATTGTCATTCTTATCTACAAGAATAATCATAATATTAAAATAAAAAGGAAAAAGAGCAATGCTTGGTGCGAAAGTTCATGCATGACTTGACATTAAGGTATAAAACGCTTTCTATATTGCATAGGCGAATTTCCTGTGTGTTTTTTAAAATATTTTACAAAGTTTGTAGGTTCATCAAAACCTGTAGCTGAAGTTATTTCTTTAACTGACAGGTCTGAACAAACTAAATATCTCTTTGCCACCAGAATTATGTGATCATCAATAAAAGATTTAGCAGTTTTATTTAAACTTTGCTTGCAAATATTATTCAAATGTTTGTATGAAATATTTAATTGTCGGGCATAATAATCTGCATTCCTGCATTCAGAAAATTTATTTTCAGTAAGATCAATAAAATCAAATATAATATCACTCCGGTTTAATACATCTTTATTAAGGAGTTCTCTTTTAATTCGTTCCGATTTTATTAGGAGTAGATATAACAGGGTTTTAATGACCTCTGTTTTTGCAAAAATATTACCTGCTTTATATTCTTGATGTATTTTTTTTATGATGTCAAAAAAATGTTCACGCATTTCTGCATTAACTTGTATTTGGGGGAGACCAATATGATAGTTATAAAGCCAAGTTTGGGAAAGAGCAGCAGCAGCAATAGTATTTTTATTATAAAAATTTTCGGAAAAAAATATTAAATATCCGTTGTTACCCGGTTTCACTTCAAATTTATGAACTTGTCCTTTTGCAATAAAAATAACAGAACCGTTAGTAAATTGATAATCTTTAAAATCAATAGTGTGCTTTCCTAATCCGGAAGTTATAATTAAAATCAAATTTCTTTCAGCACAACGGAACGTTTGAATTTTTTTTAAATTATTATTGTTGAAAAAGTTTTTCAATGAAACTATTTCAAATTCAGGATTAACAGGTCTGTTAACAGCAGGATCAATATTAAGTATATTATTTTTTGGTTGCAAAACTGTTGTTGACATAATTAATCCGGTAGTTTTATAAATAATTAAGGTAAATACTTTCAATATTTTATCACACAATTACCATACCTAATATAACATAATATGAAAGGTTTAATCATAAAACCTGATAGTTAGGCTGATTGAAGAAAGTAAATTATTTGATGCAAGGTTCTGTTTTTACCTTTTTACCTTATTATTCAATTTTTTTAATCAAATTATTAGAGGTTGCCTTAAATGTGTTTATTTTTTATATTTTTGTATAAATATTACAAATGAAGAGTTTAAAAGAGAAATTTCAAAATTATAAAAGAGAATACACGTTTCCCGTTTTTACTACAAAATACCAATCTCCGAAAGTTTTTATATCACAAAGTATTCCGACTACCTTTGTAATTTCAAAAAACGGAATAATTAAAATTAAAGAAACCGGAGCTGTTAATTGGGGCGGTGATAAGACGGAAGGTATTATTAATGATTTGATTAATGAATAGTTTTTATTTTTAACATAAATTTTTATACAATGAGAAACATTAAAACATTATTAGCAATTATTGTATTTATTGCTTTTACAGGAAGTACGTTTGCACAAAAAATTAAAATTACAAAAGGTGATTTAAAATTTTTAAAAGGTGTAAAAGAATTGAAACTTCAATATTCATATGATGATATGAATGTAGGGAAATATTCTGAAGAAGATTATCTTGCAAAAAAACAGAAAGAATATAACGAAAGTGAGGCAGGCAGAGGTGATAAATGGGTAAAAATGTGGGTTGAAGACAGAGAAAGAAGATTTGAACCTAAGTTTGAAGAGCTTTTTGTAAAATATATAAGTGATAAAGCTGATGCAGATGCAAGTCAACACGCTGATGCTGAATATACTTTAATTTTACATACCTATTTTACAGAACCCGGTTACTATATAGGAATATCTTCAGCACCTGCAACAATCAATTGTAAAGCAATTTTTGTAAAAACTTCAAATCCGGATGAGGTAATTGCCGAAATTGATATAAAAAAGTCTCCCGGAAGATCCGGAGCAGGTTGGGATACAGGTGAGAGAATTAAAGAGGCATATGCAAAAGCAGGAAAAGAACTTGCAAAATTTTTATTGAAAAATAAAGCTTTTTAAATATTAAGAAAAATTTGAAAACGGATAACTTAAAGTTGTCCGTTTTCAATTCTCGCTACAATTTCTTCAATCCATTTATCGGTTCCGTCCGGATCATATTCGTACTTTAAATCAGTAGAAAAAATTCTGGCAATTCCTTGCCAAAAAAAAGCAGAAACACCTCCTTTAAAATGTTTGACAAGTTCATATGTTGTATGTGATGTTTCTCGGTCAACTAATTTAATTAAAATCCGTCCTTGAGAATAAGTCATATCTCTTATGTCATCTTCAAATTCTTTTTTTAATTCTCTTTCCTTTTGCTTTATGTATTTTTTACGTTCACGATTATTATCCATATTACGTAATACAAATTCAGATTCAATAAATATATTTTTTATGATTATTGAATATGGATAAACTTTCTTCACATTGCGTACCAGTCTGTAATATTTTTTTCTTTCTCTTTTATTTCTGAATTTTCTCGGAGGATAAATAATTACCGGTCGCATTTTGTAATGAAAAGAAGTATCTCCGTTCTCATCAAATATTAATTCTACAATTGCTCCGCCTTCAGCTTTAACTTTATCAAGTAGTTCTATGGCATTTATCTTATTTTGCGAAAAAAGAAGACAATTGAAAAATGTTAATATGATGATTAAGATCAATCGCATACTTGTACGTTTTATTGTCAAACGTTATTAACAGTTGTAAAATTATGTAAAAAATATTTCAAAGTTGTTCTTATGCACTGAAAGTCGGAAATTTTCTGTCAATTTTTTTTAATAAACCTTGAAGTACTTTTCCCGGACCAACTTCAGTATAAGATTCAGCACCGTCGGCAATCATGTTTTGCATAATTTGTGTCCATCTTACAGGTGAAGTTAATTGTGATACAAGATTCTTCTTAATTTCAGAAGTGTTACTGACAGGTTTTCCGGATACATTTTGATAAACCGGACAAATCGGTTCGTTGAATTGAGTGTTTTCAATTGCAGCAGCTAACTCCTCCCTTGCAGGTTCCATAAGAGGCGAATGAAAAGCACCGCCGACATTTAATTTCATTGCTCTTCTTGCACCTGCTTCTGTTAATTTTTCGATAGCAGTATCAATACCTTTCACTGACCCGGATATAACTATTTGTCCTTCAGTATTATAATTAGCAGGTACAACAACATCATCAATTGAACGGCAAATTTCTTCAACTTTTTTATCTTCCAATCCTAATACTGCTGCCATTGTTGCCGGCTCAACTTCACAGGCTTTTTGCATAGCCGTTGCTCTTTGAGAAACTAATTTCAGCCCGTCTTCAAATGATAAAGATTCGTTGGCAACCAATGCTGAAAATTCACCAAGAGAATGACCGGCAACCATATCAGGTTTAAAATTTTCACCTAAAGTTTTTGCAAGTATTACCGAATGTAAAAAAATGGCGGGTTGTGTAACCTTTGTTTGACGCAAATCTTCATCAGTACCGTCAAACATAAGGTCAGTTATTCTGAATCCGAGAATTTCATTTGCTTTTTCAAACAGTTCTTTTGCAAGTTCTGAATTTTCATACAAATCTTTACCCATTCCTGTAAATTGTGCTCCCTGTCCGGGAAATACATATGCTTTCATAATTTGTGTTTAATATTTCATTTGCAAAATTAAAAATATTATCGGAAATTGAAATTTAGCCCGGAATATTAACAGAACTTTGTAATTCTTGATTTTTTCAGAAATAAAATTCATTATATTTGCAACCTTATTTTAAAACTCAATAAAAAATTATGACAAATACAGGACAAATAAATGATTACAAAATAAAAGATATCAATTTGGCAGAGTGGGGAAGAAAAGAAATAGCTCTTGCAGAATATGAAATGCCGGGGTTAATGGCGGTAAGGAAAAAATATGGTGAAAGCAAACCTTTAAAAGGAGCAAAAATTACAGGGTCTTTACATATGACTATTCAAACAGCAGTACTTATTGATACTTTGGTTGAACTTGGAGCAGATGTAAGATGGGCAAGTTGTAACATATTTTCAACACAGGATCATGCAGCAGCAGCCGTTGCTGAAGCCGGCATACCTGTTTTTGCTTGGAAAGGTGAAACTTTGGAAGAGTACTGGTGGTGCACCGAGCAAGCATTATCTTTCCCTAACGGAGAAACTCCTGATTTGATTGTTGATGACGGAGGAGATGCAACAATGATGGTTATAAAAGGATATGAAGCAGAGAATGACCCGTCAATTGTTGATGCTGAAGCAGAAGCAGAAGATGAAATTGAACTGTTAAAACGTTTAAAGATTATTTTAACTGATAAACCAAATATTTGGCATAAAGCAGTTAAAACTTTAAAAGGTGTTTCTGAAGAAACAACAACCGGTGTACACAGGTTGTATCAATTGCAAGAAGCCGGTAAATTGTTGTTCCCTGCGATCAATGTAAATGATTCTGTTACTAAATCAAAATTTGATAATATCTATGGTTGTCGCGAATCTTTGCCTGACGGAATTAAACGTGCCACAGACATTATGTTAGCAAGTAAAAAAGTTGTTGTATTAGGCTATGGTGATGTTGGTAAAGGGTCTGCAAAATCAATGATCGGATACGGTGCAAGAGTAACAGTTACAGAAATTGATCCTATATGTGCTTTGCAAGCAAGTATGGAAGGACTTGCCGTTAAAACTCTTGAAGAGATGCTTCCGGAAGGAGACATATATGTTACTACTACAGGAAATAAAGATGTTATTACCATTGATCATATGGTGAAGATGAAAGATAAATCCATTGTATGTAATATCGGTCATTTTGACAATGAAATACAAGTAGAAAAATTAATGAATTATCCGGGCATTAAACGAATTAAAATTAAACCGCAAGTTGATCAATTTATTTTCCCTGACGGACATTCAATTATTTTACTTTCGGAAGGAAGGTTAGTAAATCTCGGTAATGCAACAGGGCATCCGTCATTTGTAATGAGTAATTCATTTACCAATCAAATATTGGCTCAATTGGAACTATGGAAAAATGATTATAAGATTGGAGTTTACAGATTACCGAAACATTTGGATGAGGAAGTTGCACGTTTACATTTAGATCATGTAGGAGTAAAACTTACAGTAATGAGTGAAGAACAATCAGAATATATCGGAATCCCTGTTAAAGGACCGTATAAAGCTGATCATTACAGATATTAAAAAATAACATAATTAATATTAAGCTCTGTTGAAAAACGGAGCTTTTTATTTTAAAATCAACAGAACAAAATAAACTAATTATCAAAGTATGTGGATTCACTTTTTTTTAGTATCTTTAATAATAAATTAATTTAGATTTTGAATGTATAGATTTGCATCTCTTATATTGATAATACTGATTTTATTCAGCGGGTTTAGTATTTTTGCTCAACCGGATACTGCTTTTTTTAAAGTTGACATTCTTGGTGCTGATGATCTGTCAGAACCTGTAAGTGATGATGAAATAGAGATTATTTCTGCAAGCAGAAGCTCAAAGAAATTGAAAGATCTTCCGGTAACAATTGAAGTGATAACCCGCGAAGATATCTTACTGAATGGATATATTACATTAGCAGATGTTTTGAAATCACTGCCCGGAATAAAAGTTTCGCAACCCGGATCAGGTGAATTGGGAGAGATGTTTCTGATGCGAGGTATGTTGGGTAATAAATATACAAAAATTTTAATTGATAATATTCCGGTAAAACCGTCTGTAGTATCCGGAATGCCTATTGAATCTCAATTACCGATAAGACAAGCAGAACGAATTGAAATAGTTTACGGGCCGGCTTCAGCTGTATTCGGGGCTGATGCTACGGTAGGAGTTATAAATATTATTACCAAAAGTGCCGAATCGGGTATTTTCTCTGAAGCAGATATAATCATGGGTGAAAACGGTTATTCGTATATTAATTTTCATGCCGGAGGAAAAGCCGGAAGAAATCGAAATATCTTGAAATATAATTTTTACGGCAGTAAGGCTAATTTTGAGAGAATGAATATTTTTAATGATACATCTGTTTATCATCCATTGGACTATTTGGAACAAAAAGGGTTATATTGGTTAAACGGCGGTGATACTGTAAGACCCACGCAATTAACTCCTGCATTGATTTCTTCATTGGGTTTAGAGCAAAGTGATTTGCTTAATTATAATTATGAAGGGACTTTATCGAAACCGGCTTTTTCAAATATTTCGACTGAAAGCCATATTGTAGGATTAGATTTGAGATTCAGGGGTTTTGGAATATCTTATCAAAATATGGCAAGGAAAACTCACAGTTCAATAGGAAAGACACCATTTTTGTATAAATATAATAATCCGCAAAATTATTTCGGCGATATTATTAACAGGGTTACTTTTAGTTTCATTAAAGATATTGATAAGTTTAATACAACTACTAATTTGTCCTTCATGAATTATTCAATGGATAATAATTCAAGTTACGGAGTAACATTTATTCCGGAACATGATAAAGTTTATCAATATTCCG
>JAUVIG010000041.1 GCA_030592825.1 Chlorobiota bacterium
TAGCAAGAAATTGTTTGTATGCGGTCGCATTTTCAAATAAACCTGCTGACGTAACTTCATCTTCATCTAAGGGCACAGTATCAAGAACTTTCAGACAAGAAGACAATAGAGTTGTCAGTATGATTAAAGTTGTAATATAAAAAATTATTTTCTTCATTTTTTTAAAATTTTTAAATTAAAAATCAAGGTTAACACCTAACATAAATATTCTGGGTCTCGGATAAATGTTGTTATCAATACCGGAGAAAACCTCAGGATCTAAACCTTTATATTTAGTATAAGTCAACACATTTTGAACTGTTACGGCAACTCTTCCCTTCAATTCTGTTTCAAATAAGTTGTCAAAAGAATAACCGACAGAAACATTATCTAATTTAAGGAAAGAAGCATCAGTTACATAATAATCAGAAGTAAGTTGATAATCGCTTAGATTTATAAATCCTATATCGGTTATTGCTGAAGGAGTGTTATTTAAATATCCTGCGGAATTATAAAGGTTTTCATAAAATGCAGTTGAAGAATTTACATTATTGTAAACAAAGTTTCCTATGTTAATACGTCCTGAAAAACTGAAATCTATATCTTTATAAACCAATTTAGTGTTAAATCCCATAAAATAATCAGGTTTAGAACTTTTATAATAATACTTATCTTCTTCATTAACAACTCCGTCATCATTTCTGTCAACAAAAGCCCCTTCTATCGGATAACCGTCAGCATCATATAGTTGCTCAAAAACAAAAAAAGTATTTGGAGAATATCCTGTGAAATGCCTTTGAACAGTGTTACCAATACCACCTGAAATACCTCCTTCAGGAACTCCTGTATAAGAAGAATCAGTAACAGCAGTCAGTTTAGTAATCTCGCTTTGATTATATGTGAAGTTGAATCCTACTTCCCAAAACAAATCCTTCTTAACGACAGGACGAACATTTAAAGTAAACTCAATCCCTTTATTTTCTAAACTACCAATATTACTCAATATGGTATTATTAAAGTTTGACCCTGCCGGTACCGGTATTAAGTTAATCAAATCATCTGTTAACCTTTTATAAAATTCCAGTGATCCTGCAATTCTGTCTTTATATAACCCAAAATCTAAAGCTATGTTATAAGTAGTTGTTTCTTCCCATTTAAGCAATTGGTTATATGCTTCGGGACGTAATGTATTAAGATATACATCTCCAAAAGGATACATGGCTGTATTTTCACTGTAAGTGTATCTTGCAAGATAAGGATAATCACCTTGATTGATATTTTGCTGACCTGTTATACCATAGCCAATTCTTAATTTTAAGTCTGAAATCAAACTTATATTCTTAAGAAATTCTTCTTCATTAATTTTCCATGCGAATGCAGTTGATGGAAATAATCCCCATCTGTTTTCCGGAGCAAATCGAGATGTTCCGTCATATCGCAGAGAAGCAGTTAGTAAATAGCGATTTTTAAAAGAATAATTTATACGTCCGTAGAATGATATCAGATAATATTCAGTATTATAATCCGTATCAACCGTGTCGGCATTACCTACATAATTTGTACTGAAATTAGATCCTTTTCTGTAAATATGTTGAAATGAATATCCGCCCATTAAATCAAATTCACTTTCTATAGATGACATATCTTTTGAATAATTCAAATAAGCTTCTAACAATTCATTTCCTTTTGTTTCATCATACACACTGTTATATCCGCTGTTTGTTCCGGAAGGATCATAATCAAATCCTGCATTATCCGGAACAATATTCGTTCCGTTACTTTCTGAATAATCATAAGCTAAATTTACGTTAGCTTTTAGATCAGGTAAAAAATGCAGTTTATAATCAAGTTGCAAATTACCCAGTAAACGATTCACAGTTGAAATATTTTCTCTTTGTTCCAAAAGCGACAGAGGATTTTTCGTTGCAATAGTTATTGGATTACCTTCACCGGATGTCCATACATAATAACCTCCGAAATCATTTCCTTCATCGAAAACCGGTTGTGTAGGGTCAAAACTAACAGCAGATCCGACAGCTCCTCCGTCAGCAAAACGGTTATTTATGTTCATTCCCTTTATATTCAAGTTTACACTGAGGTGATTATCAAGAAATCGGGGGCTTAAAGAAAGAGCACCGGTTATTCTGTCAAGTGTACCGGTTTTTAAAATTCCCTCTTGATCAGAATAACCCAAAGAAACTCTGAATGGTAAAAAATTATATGCACCTGAAAATGCAACATTGTGATCATGATTAATTGCCGTTTGGAAGATTTCTTCCTGCCAATCAGTATTTTCATTACCAAGCAAATCAAGAGCTGCTTCAGCAATAATTCCTTCATTGACTTGTTCTTGAAGAACTGTTCTGTATTCATTTGCAGAAAGCACATCCAATTTTTTTGGTAAAGTACTGACAGACACATTTCCGTTATAACTAATTTTGTAGGGACTACCCAATTTTCCCTTTTTAGTTGTAATAATAATTACACCATTTGATGCACGTGAACCATAAATAGCTGTTGATGATGCATCTTTTAGTATAGTAAAAGTCTCAATATCATTTGGATTTATGATATTTAAAGGATTCCTCATGCCTGCAACACCTTCATTATCAATGGGTACTCCGTCAATTACAATTAACGGATCGTTAATGGCTGAGAGTGATGATCCGCCTCGAATTCGAATAACAGAACCTTCGCCGGGAGCACCACCACCAGATGTTATCTGTACTCCTGATGTTTTCCCGGAAATCAAATCCTGTGGAGATATTATGGCTCCTTGATTAAAATCATCAGAACTTACTGTTGAAACCGAACCGGTTGCATCTTCTTTCTTTATTTCACCATAACCGATTACTACAACTTCAGCGATTTCTGAATCAGAAAATTTTAATAAACAATTTATAACATTTCCGGTAATTTCAACTTCTTGAGTTTCCATACCTATGTATGTAAAAACAAGTGTTGTTGCTTCGTCAGGAACAGTTATTGAGTATTTACCGGTTGCGTCCGTCATCGTACCTGTAGTTGTACCTTTGACTATAACACTTACACCCGGAATAACTTCACCGTCAGTTCCTGTTACAGTTCCCGCAATATTTCTTTGTCCGTAAGTAAAATTTACAAACAGTAAGAAAGTTATTACAGGAACCAACTTCTTAATAAAAAACTTTTTTAGTTTCATTAGTTAATAAATTTAATTAAAAAAAAATCACACAGCAGTTTAAAATCGTTCAGAAAATAATAAACATTTTCTTTCAAACATCTAAAGTTATGTAATAAATCATTAATATCAAAGCCAATACATCACATTTTTTATTGCAAACGAAACCGCAAACGTTTGTTTAGTTTTAAAACATATATAATTTTCTTAATAATTTTACAAATGTTGTTTTTTGATGACAAAAAAAATGTCTAACTTAGTAGCCTTATGCGAAGTTTACAAGTTACAATAAAAGACATTGCTAAACAGTTGGGAATTTCTGCTTCTACAGTATCAAGAGCTTTAAAAGATCACCCTGATATCAGTGAAAAAACAAAAATCAAAGTAAAAGCCCTTGCAAAAGAGCTTAATTATAAACCAAATGCAATTGCCCTCAGTCTGCAAAGCAGTAAAAGCAATATTATAGGTATTATTGTGCCTCAAATTGTTCATCATTTCTTTTCAACCGTTATAAGCGGTATTGAAGAATACGCCGGCAAAAAAGGATATAATGTATTAATATGCCAATCGAATGAATCAATTGATAAAGAAATTACAAATACACAAACCTTAATTTCAAGTAGAGTTGACGGAATTATAGTTTCAAGAACCAAAAATACTGAAGACTTTAAACACTTCAGAAATATTCAGAACAGCTTTATCCCTTTGGTATTTTTTGACAGAACTTGCCATGGTTTAAAAACAGATAAAGTTATAATTGATGATTATAAAGCTGCTTATGAAGCTACCGAATATTTGATTCGTACCGGATGTAAGAATATTGTGCATTTTTCAGGACCTGAGAACCTAAAAATCAGTTCAAAACGAATGTGGGGTTTCAGAGATGCATTAAAAAAAAACAGTATCCCTTTTAAAGAAGAATATATCATTAATGCAGATAATCTGGAAGACGGACAAAATGAAACAGAAAAACTTATCCGTAATAATAAAATTCCTGACGGAATATTTGCCGTAAACGATATGACAGCAGCCGGAGCAATTAATGCATTAAAAAAATATAATATAAAGATTCCTGATAAAGTATCGGTAATTGGATTTACAAACGAGCTTATATCTGCAATAACTGACCCGCCCATGACAACTGTTGAACAAAATGGTTATATAATGGGTTGTAAAACAGCAGAATTATTAATAAAAAGGATAGAAAACATTGATGCTCCTTTTATTTCTGAAATTATACCTACAAAATTAATTATCAGAGATACTACAAAAAAAAATTAAATATTTTGTTTTTATCGCAATCGTTTGCAATAGTAGTTTGCTTATAAATATATGATTTATAGGTAATAATATAGGAAAAAACATTTGCAATTTCGTTTTTTTTATTGTAATTTTACTTCGCAGTATTAAAAATTTATTAAGAACAATATTTTCTTTCCTTACACTGAATATTATATTCAGTGTGTAATAGTATACTTTAATTTTTATTGTATGAAAACTAAACCAAAATTAAGTTTTTGGCAGATTTGGAATATGAGTTTCGGATTTCTCGGAATTCAATTCGGATTTGCTTTACAAAATGCTAATGTCAGCAGGATTTTTGAAACCCTTGGTGCTAATATCGATGATATTCCAATTTTATGGATTGCTGCTCCTGTTACAGGATTAATTATACAGCCTATCATAGGACATTGGAGTGACAGAACATGGGGAAAACTCGGACGAAGAAGACCTTTCTTTCTTGTCGGGGCAATATTAGCATCAATAGCTTTAATTGTTATGCCAAATTCTCCTGTTTTATGGATAGCTGCCGGAATGTTATGGATTATGGATGCTTCCATTAATGTTTCAATGGAACCGTTCAGAGCTTTTGTAGGCGACATGTTGCCTTCGGAACAAAGAACAACCGGTTTTGCCATGCAAAGTTTCTTTATAGGAACAGGTGCTGTTGTTGCATCTTTGCTTCCGTATATGATGACTAACTGGTTTGACATTTCAAATACTGCTGCTGAAGGTCATATACCTGATTCAGTAAAATTTTCTTTCTATATCGGAGCAGCAGCTTTTATAATTGCCGTTTCATGGACAGTTTTCAGGACAAAAGAATATTCACCGGAAGAATTAAAGGAGTTTGAAAATAAGAAAGATGAGACATCTGAAACAGAAGATAGTACTGATATTAAAATACACATAAAAAAATCTGATAAACTCGGTTTAATATTTCTTTCTATTGGGATATTACTTAGTATAGCCTTAAAATTTATGGCTGTTAACTTGGAAGTTTATATTTTATCATTCGGACTAATAATTTTTGGTATTCTTGAATTGATCTCTGCATTTTTTCAAAAAAATAAAAATAAAAACGGTCTGACAGAAATCTTCAATGACCTGAATAATATGCCTTTAACTATGAGACAATTGGCAGTAGTTCAATTTTTTTCATGGTTTGCTCTATTTGCAATGTGGATATATACAACGAACGGAGTTACAGCTGATAAGTACAATATGAAGATTGATTCTGAAATGCTTAATTTCCTTAAAACAGAACTGAAAAATAATCAACCGGATATAAATACAGATGAACAAAAAATTAAAGATATTTCAGAAGAGTTAGAAATATACGAGAAAAAAATTTCAGAAGAAAAGACTGTTAGTGCTAATGTTAATTTGGTAAAATTTTATTTGAATAACAGAATATTTAATGAAAAAGATCTTGTAAATCAAATAAAAAACAGTCTTCATTCATATTCTTCGAAAGAAACGGATTACGAATCAGCAGTAAAAGAAATAAATGACTTAACATCTGTTAATAATCCTGATATAAGTTTTAAAACAAGCTCGTTTATAAATAAGTTGCTTTTAGAAAACAAAATTAATCTTTCCGCATATTCAACCGGAAAGTTTTCTAAATACACCCGATTGAAAGAAATCAGAGAAGAATATAACGAAGGTGCAAATTGGGTTGGTGTCGGTTTTGGTGTTTATAACGGATTTGCAGCTGTATTTGCATTTTTGCTGATTTTACTTGCTCGCTTAACAAACAGAAAAATAACACATATGATATCTTTACTGGTAGGAGGTTTAAGCTTTATTATGCTTTTTTTCATTCAAGACACTTCATATTTGTTACTTGCACCTTTTATAGGTATCGGATTAGCATGGGCAAGCATATTATCAATGCCTTATGCAATTTTAACAGGCGCTCTTCCGTCCAATAAAATGGGTGTTTTCATGGGAATATTCAATTTCTTTATCGTAATACCTCAAATTCTTGCTGCAAGTATTTTAGGATTTTTGGTAAAAAGTGTATTTGCCGGAGAAGCAATTTATGCATTAATATTAGGTGGAATATCTCTTGCTGTTGCTGCATTTCTGGTACTGATTGTTAAAGATGATAATTAAATAATGAGCGAATAAGTGAATGATAGAATGAAATAATAAATAAAATAAATGGATGAACTTATTCAAAATTCTATCATTATATCATTCAAAATTAATTTTTTATGATAAATGCATGCATATTTGATTTAGACGGTGTTATTGTTGATACAGCAAAATATCATTATTTGGCATGGAAAGAACTTGCAAGAGGATTAAGTTTTGATGTTACTGAAAAAGATAATGAACGTTTAAAAGGTGTCAGCAGAATGAGATCTCTTGAAATATTATTGGAAATCGGAAAAAAAGATATTTGTGAAAAAACAAAATTAAAATACTCCGACAGTAAAAACAAAAGGTATCTGGAATATATTTTAAAAATGACACCTGATGAGGTATTACCCGGAATTATTGACTTCTTGAACGAACTAATAAGCAGGGACATTAAAGTTGCATTAGGTTCAGCCAGCAAAAATGCAATGACTATATTAAATCAAATTAAACTAACTGATTATTTTGAAGTTGTTATTGACGGTACAAAAGTAAGTAAAGCAAAACCAGATCCGGAAGTATTTTTAAAAGGTGCAGAAGCATTGGGTGTAAAACCAAAAGAATGCATAGTTTTTGAAGATGCCGAAGCCGGGATTGAAGCAGCATTGAACGGTGGCTTTAAATGTATAGGTGTCGGCTCACCTGATGTTTTGGGTAAAGCTGATTATGTTATTCATGATTTTGAAAATATTACATATAATGATATTCTTTCAAAATTCTAATTTCTAAAATCCAATTTCTAATATGAAACAATATATAAAACATAATCCTTGGAAAATAATTGAAGAAGGATTATTACCCGAATATAATAAAGTATCTGAAAGTATTTTCAGTCTGGGTAACGGAAAAATAGGTCAAAGAGGAAATTTTGAAGAATATTACAGCGGAGAAACATTACGAGGAAATTATATATCAGGCGTATATTATCCGGACAAAACTCGTGTAGGTTGGTGGAAAAACGGTTATCCCGAATATTTTGCAAAAGTATTAAATGCTCCGGATTGGACAGGAATAAAAATTTCAATTGACGGAGAGAAATTAGACTTACATACATGCAAAATAACTGATTTTAAACGTGTTCTGAATATGAAAAAAGGCTATTTCAGAAAACGCTATTTAGCTGAATTTCCTGACGGAAAAAAGATAAAAATAAAATCTAAACGTTTTTTAAGTATTGTTAATGATGAACTTGGAGTAATTAAGTATTCCGTTGAACCTGTTAATTTTGAAGGAAAAATTGAAGTATTATCAGATATTAATGCAGATATAATTAATCAGGATTCAAATTATGATGAGAAATTTTGGGTTGAAATTGAAAAATCAACAACTGTAAAACCTTATGTGATTTCTGAAACAAAAAAAACATTTTTCAGGGTTTGTACGGCAATGGATGTAATTGCTGAATTTGACGGGAAAGAAATTCCTTTATCTAATCTTAAAAAAGTTGAAAAAGAGAAATATGTCGGGATAAAATTCACACTTCCGATAAAAAAAGGAAAAACAACAAGATTGTTCAAGTTTGCAAGCATAACATCATCAATGAATTATGACATAAACAATCTTGCCAAAGAGGCTTATGACGTATTGGAATATGCAAACGATAAAGGTTATGAAGCTTTATTATACGAACAAGAAGAAGCATGGAAAAAGAAATGGGAAGAAAGCGATATTGTTATTAAAGGAGATATTTCTGCTCAACAAGGAATTCGTTTCAACATCTTTCAATTGAATCAAACATACACAGGTCAAGACGAACGACTTAACATAGGCCCGAAAGGATTTACCGGAGAAAAATACGGCGGAAGCACATATTGGGATACAGAAGCATATTTATTGCCTTTTTATTTAAGCACTGCTGATGAAAAAGTCGCAAAACAACTTCTGAAATATCGTTATAATCATCTTGATAAAGCTATTGAGAATGGTGAAAAACTCGGATTTAATACAGGAGCAGCACTCTATCCTATGGTTACCATGAACGGAGAGGAATGCCATAACGAATGGGAAATAACATTTGAAGAAATTCACAGAAACGGAGCCATTGCATTTGCTATATTTGATTATGTAAATTATACCGGAAACAAAACATATATTGCACAGTATGGTTTAGAGGTTTTAATAGGAATTTCAAAATTTTGGGCACAACGCATAAACTTCTCTGAAGAAAAACAAAAATATGTGATGTTGGGTGTTACAGGACCAAATGAATATGAAAACAATGTAAACAACAATTGGTACACAAATACAATTGCCTGCAAAACAATGGAATATACGGCAAAATCAATTGAATATGTAAAACAAAATCATCCGAAAGAATTTAAAAAAATTATTCAAAAAACTAAATTTAATACTGATACAGAACTAACAAATTGGAAAAAAATATACAATAATATGTATTTCCCATATGATGAAAAACGTAAAGTATTCTTGCAGCAAGACGGGTTTTTAGACAAAGAACTGAAACCTGTTTCAACTTTATCACATCTTGAACGCCCTATTCATCAACATTGGTCTTGGGACAGGATTTTGCTTTCTTGCTACATCAAACAAGCCGATGTTTTACAAGGTCTATACTTTTTTGAAGATGATTATGACATTGAAACTATTCGTCGTAACTTTGATTTTTATGAACCATTAACAGTGCATGAATCGTCGCTGTCTTCCTGTGTTCATTCTATACTTGCTGCAAAAATCGGAGACAAAAAAAGAGCTTACGATTTTTATTTAAATGCTGCACGTTTGGATTTAGATGATTATAATAATGATACTGAAGACGGTTTGCACGTAACAAGCATGGGCGGAACATGGATGACAATTGTAAAAGGTTTCGGCGGAATGCGAATTAAAAATAATAAATTGAGTTTTGCACCTTTTATTCCGGAGCAATGGCAATCTTATTCATTTAAAATTAGGTTTAGAGGTTCTTTATTAAATATTGAAGTTTCTAAAAAAAGCATTCAAATTGAAAATGAAAGTAATAAAAATGTTGAGATAATTTTGTTTGATAAAAATCAAAAAATTAAAGGTAAAGAGGTTTTTGAAATGTTGTTTTGATAAATTATTTGCCTGTTTTTTATCCTTTTGGGTAAATAATTGGCTTATTATTCAGCCTGTCAGCAAATTAATTAGCATATTTTTCACCTTACACTAAAATATATTGGCTGATTATTTAGATAATTAGCAAAATTACACAGATTTATTATAATTTTTATGATAAAAAAAATTACATAATAATTATTATAGAGTTACTCTGTTGATAATCACATAAACTAAAAAAATCAATATGAAAAATCTAATTCCAATTCTGTTGCTGTCAATAATATTTTATGCAACATCCTGTAAAAACAGTGAAAATAATAATGTTCAAGAATTCAAATTTTCTGATGAGAATTTCATAATCGGTCTTGCAAGCCCGATAAATCTTGAAACTGATACAACAATAATTTTCATAAAAGATTATATTCCGCAAGATGTCGAGATTACAGGAATTGAAACACACGAAGCAATTCAGTATCAATTATCCGGTGACAGCTTGCAAATTAAATTAAAAATAATATCAGATGATTTGCCGAAGTTGAGTTTTCTCAAATTAAACGTTGGTTGGGTTGAATATTCAATATTGCTGAAAAAATCAGAAAAAATCAAACATAAAATCACCTTTAATCCGAAAGGAAAAGAATACAGAACAGTTCAAATTAAAGGAGAAATGAATGCTTGGAACCCGAATAATACAAACCTTTCATTAAATAAAGGTATTTGGGAAACAGAATTTGAAATTGAACCGGGAACTTATCAATATTTATTTGTTGTTAACGGCAGACAAATGCTTGATCCGGAAAATCCGGAAAAAATAAGTAACGGAATGGGCGGTTTTAACTCTGTTTTAAAAGTCGGCAATGTTGATAAAAGTATGCTTCCTGTAATTTATACTGAAAGTTACGAGCCGAATGTCCTGAATATTACTTACAAAAATAATGTTACTGAATTATTGGTAACTTACCGTAACTTCGAACTTGACAAAAGTTTCTTTAACTTAAAAGAAGATACTTTTCAAATTGTTATCCCTTCCGATGAAAATAAAAAAAACAGAGCATACATAAGAATATGGGCATATAATGATTACGGCATTTCAAATGATTTGCTGATACCGATACAAAACGGTCAGGTTCTGACAGATGCAAAAGATTTAACAAGAACTGATTTTAACTCCACTATCCTTTATAATGCTTTTGTTGACCGATTTAATGACGGAGACGCTTCAAATAACAGACCGACAAAAGACAGAGCAATACATCCGAGAGCAAATTTTCACGGAGGAGATATTATCGGTATTACGAAAAAAATTGAAGACGGTTATTTTAAAGATTTAGGCATAAATACAGTTTGGGTTTCACCGATTGTTAAAAATCCGGAAAGTGCATGGGGCATGTATCCAAATCCACGAACAAAATTTTCTGCATACCACGGATATTGGCCAATTTCATTTACTCTGATTGACGACCGCTTCGGAACAGAAGAAGAATTTAAACATTTGGTTGAAACAGCTCATAAGCATAATATGAATGTATTGCTGGATATTGTTGCTAATCATGTTCATAAAAATCATCCGGTTTATCAAAAACATAAGGATTGGGCAACAAATTTATATCTGCCCGACGGCTCATTAAACACCGAACGTTGGGACGACCACAGATTAACAACTTGGTTTGATGTTTTCTTACCCACACTTGACCTTTCAAAACCGGAAGTTTACAATATGCTGTCAGACAGTGCCGTATATTGGATTGAAAAATATGATTTGGACGGTTTCAGACATGATGCAACCAAGCACATTCCTGAAATTTTTTGGCAAACATTAACTCAAAAAATTAAAACAAGAATTGTCATTCCACAAAACAGAACTATATTTCAAATCGGTGAAACCTACGGTTCTCCTGAATTAATAAGCAGTTATGTGAATACCGGTCAATTGGATGCTCAATTTGATTTTAATGTTTATGATGCTGCGGTTGCGGCAGTAACCGGTAACAGCTCTTTCGAAAATTTGGCAAGGGTTTTAAAAACCAGTCAAAAATATTACGGTTCAAATCATTTAATGGGCAACATTACCGGAAATCAAGACAGAGGTCGATTTATTTCATATGCATCCGGAAGTTTGCGTTTTGACGAAGATGCCAAGCTTGCAGGTTGGACAAGAGAAGTCGGTGTTTTGGATACTGTCGGTTATAAAAAATGTGCTGTTTTAAATGCAATAGTTTCTACTATTCCGGGAATTCCGGTTATATTCTACGGAGATGAAATTGGGATCCCCGGCGGAAATGACCCTGACAATCGAAAAATGATGCGCTTTGATAATCTTATCAAAGAAGAAAAGGAACTTAAAAACATTACAAAAACCTTACTGCACTTCCGTAAAAGCTCATTACCGCTGATGTACGGAGATTTGCAAATAATCAGAGCGGGAGATGATGTTTTCATTTTTTCCAGAACATATTTTGATAAAACCGTTTATCTGATTATTAATAACAATGAGATTAATACAGAGATAAATTTTGATGCTTCTGAAAATAAGCTTAAAGCATTATTTAAAACTGAATTCACAATTAATAATAATATTATTAAAATTACACTTGAAGAAAATTCTTTTGAGATTTTGTCGAATTAAATATTGAGTGCAGTTAAAAAAGGTGCAAAGCAACTAATTCTGCAAAAAACAAAAAGGATATCATGGCAATTTAACCTAATAATAAAAGTTGCTGTGCACCTTGTGAACAATTTTTTACCTTTTTAAACCTAACTCAATAGTATTAACTATGGAATATAGAGTGTCAATTATGTAATTAACTATGGAATTTTTTCCGAAAACAACTGTTTTTCAAGAATAAGTATGGAAAAATATGAACAGATTTAGATGATATTGATTTTAATGAAATTATTTAAACTAAACATTACCTATAATCAAGGTAAAGCGAATAAAAGGTATTAACTATGTTAAACGAAGTATCAAATATGATTTTAACTATGTTATTATAAGTATCTCTTATCAATTTAACTATGTTAAAGTAAGAATACATTTGCAATATTCAATATAAATATTTATATTTGTATTAAATTTGTAAAAATATAATAATCATGTTGCATAAAAGAAAAATATCATCAAAAATAATTGAAGAATTAAAAAAATCGCATGAAATTATTGTCTTATTCGGCACAAGACAAACAGGTAAAACAAGTTTAACGAAACTTATATCTAATGAATTCGGAAAATCTAAAAATACAATTTTCTATTTTGATTTAGAAGATAAAACATACAGAAACCTTTTTGATATAAAGAAAAGCGGAATTGAAACAATAAAGAATATATTAAAAATTGAAGGAATTGACATAAAAAAAAAGAACTTAATAATTTTTGATGAAATTCAATTATTAGATGACCCTTCAAATTTATTAAAATTATTGCATGACCATTTTCCGAAACAAAAAATAATAGCAACCGGCTCATCAAGTTTACAGATAAAACATAAATTTACTGATTCGTTGGCAGGCAGAAAAAAGACTTTTAAAGTTGAACCATTAAATTTTGATGAATTTTTACTATTTAAAGGTGAAGATAAATTACTGAATATCAGAAATATAATAAGAGAAGAAAGATACAATAATAATCTGAAACACATTATTGATGCAGGCAAAGATACTTTTATAAACTTATTTGAGGAATACATAACTTACGGTGGTTATCCGGAAGTTGTTCTGTCAAATTCAAAAACTGATAAAATAAATAAACTTAAATCAATATCGAACGCATACATACAAAAAGATATTCGCGAATTTGCAAATATTGACAATATTGATGCATATAATAATTTGATTAAATATATTGCAATTAATTCCGGAAACTTGATAAATATTTCGTCTGTCAGTAACACACTCGGAATGGCAAAAGAAACTGTAAATAAATACATTAACCTATTAAAAGAAACATTTATTATTGATAAGCTAATGCCTTTTTATACCAACAAAACAAAAGAAATATCTAAAAATTACAAACTGTATTTTAAAGATAACGGTGTCAGAAATTTGCAATTATTGAACTTTAATTTACCTGAAAACAGAACAGATAAAGGCATTTTATATGAAAATCATGTATTCAATACATTGGAAAACAATAAAGATGCTTTGATGAAAAACTATTTTTACAGAACACAACTTAAAACAGAAATTGACATTATAAGCAAAACCGAAGATAAAATAAAGTTAATTGAAGTAAAATCATCAGATTACAAGAAAAATGTGAGAGCTTTTACAGCTTTTGAGGAAAAATACAGTAAAACACTGAACATAACCGGTAAAATTATAATTAACAAATCGTATTTTGATATAAATGAAGACATATCATATATTCCGGCTTATTTGCTTTATTAAAAACCATATAAATTCAATAACATGAAAAAATCAATTTTCTATATCTTAATTCTTGCATTTATATTCAGTTCATGCAACAGTCAAACTAATGAAAAAAATAAAGATGTCAAAAATGACAGCACAAAACTGACTGTTTATCAATATCCTGAACGAATAAACAAATCAAACATTTACGAAGTAAATATCCGTCAATATACACCCGAAGGAACTTTTAAAGCTTTTGAAACTCATATTCCGAGATTAAAAGAAATGGGTGTTGACATTCTTTGGCTGATGCCGATTTTTCCGATTTCCGAAAAGAACAGGAAAGGTACAATGGGAAGTTATTATGCAGTTGCCGATTACAAAAAAGTAAATCCTGAATTCGGTACAGAAGATGATTTTCGAAACATCATTAAAACAGCTCACAAAAATGATATGCTTGTTATACTTGATTGGGTTGCAAATCATACAGGTTGGGATAATCCGTGGATTACAGAACATCCTGATTGGTACACCAAAGACAGCCTCGGAAACATTGTTTGCACAGTAGGAACTGATTGGACAGATGTCGCCGATTTGAATTACGACAATAAAGATATGCGTGCAGCAATGACAGATGCATTAAAATATTGGGTTCAAGAATTCAATATTGACGGCTATCGTTGTGATGTTGCAGGAATGGTACCGACAGATTTTTGGAATAATGTAAGAACAGAATTAGACAAAATTAAACCGGTTTTTATGTTAGCAGAAGCCGAACAATTAGATTTACACAATAAAGCTTTTGATATGGGATACGCATGGAATCTACACCACTTAATGAATAAACTTGCAAAAGGCAAAAAAAATGCAAAAGATTTAAGAGAATATTTTGAAAAAGCACAAGATGAATATCCTCAAAAGGTTAACAGAATGTCTTTTACTTCAAATCATGATGAAAATTCATGGAACGGAACCGTATTTGAACGCATGCCGGAAAGTTTTAAAACTTTTGCTGTTTTATCTTTTGTTGTTCCGGGCATGCCGTTGATATACAGCGGACAAGAAGCAGGTTTAAATAAACGTCTGGAATTCTTTGAAAAAGATACAATTGAATGGAAGGAGCATGAAATGAAAGATTTATATACCAAACTTATTGCTCTTAAAAACGACAATAAAGCACTTTGGAACGGAGAAGCCGGAAGTCCTGCACATTTTATTAACACATCAAACAAAGAGCAAGTTTTCACTTTCAAACGTATAAAAGATGATAACAGGATTTTAGTAATGATGAACCTTTCATCGAAAGAAGCTAAATTCAACTATATGGAAAAAGATTTTGAAAGATATTATATTGAGTATTTTACAGGAGAAGAAATGTCTGTAAAACCTCATGAGCATTATATTTTGAAACCTTGGGAGTATAGAGTGTTAATTGAAAAGAAATAATTTATTAATTCTACTTTACGACTTTAAAAAAGTTCTTTGAAATATCTGCAAAATTACTATATTTACGGTAATTATCATAATGTTTAATCGTGTCGATTGAATTTAGCAATGACTGAAATTCAATCGAAAAA
>JAUVIG010000307.1 GCA_030592825.1 Chlorobiota bacterium
ACAAAAAGTAAATTATTTTACAGGATTGATAATTTTGTTGATTTTTATTGTAGTTATTATCTTGAACAGAAGAAAGATTAAACAAACAAATAAAAAACTTAAAGATTTATATAATAAAATAATAGCACAAAATCAGACAATTGAAGAAAGTGAAAAAAAATACAGATTTTTAATTGAAAATCAAAGTGAAGGTGTTATAGTAGTTGATATTAATGAAGTAATAACTTTTTCAAATCCTGCCGGAGATAAAATATTCGGAGTTGATGAAGGTAAATTAATCGGAAAAAACTATAAAGAGTTTGTTGATAAAAAAACATTTGAAAAAATCCAAAATGAAACCAAAAACAGAATTAAAGGAATAAGTAATAAATATGAAATTAAAATTAAGGATAATAATAGTATAAGTAAAATTTTACAATTAGCTGTTACACCCTTAATCAGAAAAGGAAAATTTGAAGGCTCTACCGGAATAATAAGAGATATTACAAAAAGTAAAATTATTCAAAATAAGATTAAAGAAAGCGAAAGAAATTATAGAATTTTATTTGAAAATTCTCCTCTTGGTATTTATACGGCAAAACCGGACGGAACAATATTGGATGCTAATCAAACTTTATTAAATATTCTTGGTTCTCCGTCAATCGAACAAACAAAGAAAATTAATATTACCAAGTTTCCGCCTCTTACAGAAAACGGATATGCTGAAGATTTTATTAATTGCAGAGACACAGGTGAGATAACAAGCGGCGAATTTTTTTATACGTCAAAATGGGGAAGAACTGCTTATTTGTGGATATACAATGTTCCTTTAAAAAATAAAAAAGGAAATGTTGAAAAAATATATTCAATTTTTGAAGACATCAGTAAAAAGAAATATAACGAAAAAGCTTTAAAAGAAAGTGAAAAAAAATATAGAACTTTATTTGAAAACAGTCAAGATGCGATATTAATTTTGAAAAATAATGAATTTGTCGCTTGTAATGATTCTTCTTGTATATTATTCGGGTATAAAAATAAAGAAGAATTATTAAATATTCATCCATCAGAAATTTCTCCTGAATATCAGGAAGACGGTCAGTTATCTTTTGAAAAAGCCGAAGAAATGATAATGATTGCTGTTAATAAAGGATTTAATAAATTTGAATGGGTACATAAAAAGAAAAATGAACAGAATTTTTATGCTGAAGTGTTATTAACAAAAATTCCTTATAAAAACTTATTTATTATTCATTCTGTGGTAAGGGATATTACTGAAAGAAAACAATTTGAAAAAAGTCTTAAAATTGCAAAACAGGAGGCAGAACAAGCAAACAGATTAAAAAGTGAATTCTTGGCTAATATGTCACATGAAATTCGTACTCCCATGAATGCTATTATCGGGTTTTCAAGTATTTTAGAGAATAAAATTAGCGATCCGTTATTTAAATCATATATAGAAAAAATAATAATAAGCGGAAACAATCTGTTAGAGCTGATAAATGACATTTTAGACTTTTCAAAAATTGAAGCCGGACATTTTAAAATTGAAAAAGTCAGCTCAAATCCTCATGATATATTTAACGATGTTGAACTTATCTTTTCTGATAAAGTAAAGAGTAAAGGATTGCTTCTTGATATAAAGATTAGTGATACACTTCCAAATTTGTTGGTTATTGATGCAAACAGAATAAGACAATTACTGTTAAATCTTGTAGATAATGCAATTAAATTTACTGAAACCGGTAAGGTCTCAGTAATTGTTGATTATGTTTTTACCGATAAAAAAGATGTTTTAGGAGATTTGAAAATAAAAGTTAAAGATACCGGTATTGGAATACCGGAGAATCAAATTGAATATATTTTTGAGAGTTTCAGACAAGTTGAAGGACAAAATACCCGAAAATTCGGTGGTACCGGTCTTGGATTATCCATTACCAAACAATTGACACTAATGATGGGCGGAGAAATTAATGTTATATGCAAAGAAGGAAAAGGAACTGAATTTTCAATTATTTTACATGATGTAGAAGTTGTTGATGAGAATGAAACAAATTCAGAAATTAATGTCCAAAAAAATATATCGGAAAATATATCGGAAAAAACATCAAAAGTATTGATTGCAGAAGATAATATAATGAACAGAGAATTAATTAAAGTATTCTTTGAAAATGAAAATTTTGAAATCATTGAAGCCGAAAACGGTAAAGAAGTTTTAGAAATTGTTAAGATTAATACACCCGATATTATTTTAATGGATATACAAATGCCTGAAATCAACGGATATGATACTGCAAATATCATAAAAGAAAATGAAGATTACAGTAATATTCCTATTATTGCCATAACTGCACATGCAATGAGTGAGGATATTAATAAGTATAAAGAAATTTTTGATGATTATCTTACCAAACCGGTTTCAAAGGAAATTTTATTGCAAACATTACAAAAGTTTTTCAGGTAATAATAAATTAAAATTCAGGGCTGATTAAAAATTGAAAGCAGCCCTGTAACTCAATTATATACAGAGGTATAAGTTGGGCAGACTACAGGCTTTTAAAACTTCTCATGCACCAAATAAAATAATATTAATATAAAATGTAACATTCAATTTTTCTTTTCGTCTTTAAGACAGAAAATAAATCATAATAATGGCAGTAGCTCATATTCACGATAAGTTAATCCGAAAATGCAAAGCCGGCAGCAGCAAAGCACAATTTGAGATTTACAAACTGTATTACAAAGGGATGTATAATGTAAGTTTAAGAATAGTACAAGATACTCAAGAAGCTGAGGATGTAATGCAAGAAGCATTTTTATCTGCATTCAGCAAGTTAGATATGTGGTCTCAAGAAGTAACGTTCGGATCATGGTTAAAGAAGATAGTTGTAAATAAATCTCTTGATTTTATAAAAAAAAGAAAGATGCAATTTGCAAATATTGACGATAAAGATATAACAGAGGAAGATAATGTCGGAGAATTTGATGAAAATGTAACATTAAAAGTTGAAGAAGTTAAAAGAGCAGTTCAAAAATTACCTGAAAAATATCGCATTGTTACAGTAATGTTCCTTTTTGAAGGTTATACTCATAACGAGATTGCTGATGTTTTGGAGATAAGTCCTGAAGTTTCGAGAGTAAGGTTTAAGAGAGCAAAAGAAATGATAGCAAAATCTCCCGGATTTAAAGATACAATGCAAAATATAATAATGAATTAGAAAAAAATATTGATCATGGAAAAGAAATTTGATTTGGAAGGATTTATAAAAAATAATCAGGGTTTATTCAATACTGAAGAGCCGCCTGAAGGTCATTTTGACAGATTTAAAACAAAACTTGATCGAAAATCCGGTAAAAACAGAAGTTTGTTATACAGATCAATGAAATATGCGGCTGTAATTGTATTGTTAATCTCCGGATATTTTGCCTATGATAAGGCAGATATCTTTAACAAAAATGAAGAACTTGCAGAGAATATTAATGAAGAAGAGGATTTTACAGAAGTTGCAAATTATTATGATTCTCAAATCGATCAAAAATTTGAAGAACTGAACAATATTACTTGTAAACCGGGTGATGATCAAAAAGAGATTGTGAATAATGATTTGAATGAACTTCTGGAATCATATAATGAACTGGAAAATGAACTGGAAAATAATCCCGGTAATCCTATGGTAAGGAATGCGATAATCAATAATTATCAAATGCGAATTGAAATATTGGATATTGTCATAAATAAATTAAAAAACTATTGTTAACTTAATAAAATATAAAATAATGAAAACTAAAGTCTTAAGAAACCTGTTTGTTATTATAATAAGTCTGTTTTATACTTTTTCATTCTCTCAGGAAAATTTTACAAAGAAATATGAAAAATCATATAATTTAAATAAAAACTCTTTTTTCAAAATATCAAACAAATACGGTAAGGTACATATTGAAAATACTAATACAAATAAATTAGAAATATTTGTAACGATAAGTGTTGAAACGAAAAATAAAGATAAAGCTGATAAAGTATTTGATAAAATTAAGATAAATTTTAATCAATCAGGTGATGTTATTACAGCTGAAACTGAAATTGAAAAAGAAATCAAAGTAAGAAAATTCAGTATAGATTATAACATAAAAATGCCTGAAGATTTAAAAATTGATTTGACAAATAAATACGGAGACATATTTATAAACAAACTAAAGTCTAAATCTACTGTAACTTGTAAATACGGAAATTTAAAGATCAACGAACTTTTAACTTCCGAGCTTGCAAATCTCGCAACTGTGAACATCAAATACTCAAGCGGAGATATCAATAAATGCGATTATCTCAATTTAAACGTAAAATATTCTGAAATGGAAATCGGTGAAAGCAGAGCCGTATATGTAAACAGCGGATATTCTAAACTTGAATTTGATAAAGCTTATATTTTGAAAGTAGTATCCAAATATGATCCGACTTTTGAAATTGGTGAAGTAACAAAAATAGAACTGGAAGGTAAATATTCGGACTATGAGATAGGGAAAATATATAATGCCTTGAAAGCTGACATAAGCTACAGTAATTTTGAACTGGATCATTTAAATAAAAGTTTTGAAAATGTTGATATCACTTCTAAATACGGGAATGTTGAAATTGATGTAGATGAAGAAGCCTCATATAAATTCAGCGGAGAAGTTGAATACGGATCAATCTCAAGCAGAGTAAAAAATGAAAAATCTGACGAAGGCATAAGAAATGTAAGCAACGGCTTTGTCGGGAATGACAAAAGTTCAAAATCAAAAATTACAATTGTCAGTAAATACGGAAATATTGAAGTTGAGTAAAATTATCCTCTGAATTTTAGTAAAGGCAGTTGAGCTTGTTTTCAACTGCCTGTTTTTTTTAAATACTTCGTAAATCTTCATTCGTTAATCAATAAAATGCTTAAAATCAATATAATAATAAAAGTGGAACGAAATTAAAATATTTGAGATTTCACACACACCATCCCGAAGGGTGTCTTGTTTTTCAAATAAACCTCAATAACATTTTTTAGCCTGCATTATGCAC
>JAUVIG010000368.1 GCA_030592825.1 Chlorobiota bacterium
AAAAATCTGCAAAATGAATTAATTATTCAGGATCAGCTATATCCCAAAATAATCTTGTTAACAAATCATCACCACCTATTGCAGATGCAGCATCATAATAATTTTCAGCATTCAAAGTTTGTTCATTTACCGGATATGTAAACCTTGTAGGTACATCGCCATTACCGGTTGCAGCACTCGGTGCTTCATTCATTGCAGGATAATCAAGTCTTCTGTAAGTATTATATGCAACTAAACCTCGTGTATAATACGATATCCAAGCTTGTTCTCCGATAGCTTCTTGCCATGTTGTATAATCTGAATAAGCATTATTTAAAAGGTAGTTTGTTGCATCACCTGCTCCCCAATAAGCAAACGAGGCAGATATTGCAGCATTGTATGCATCTTCAGCAGTTTGTCCTACATTCCATCCTCTGGCAGCAGCTTCTGCAATATAAAACTGAATTTCAGAATATGTCATCAAAATACCGGAGAATGTTGCTTCTGCAACATCACTGTTAATATGGGCAAATGATCCGTATGCACTACTGTATCCGTAATTACCACCAACGAAATATCTGACTTCTGCATCGTGTTCATCGGTTTCCGGAAAAAGATCAAATGGTGTTAGTTTATATACAACTGAATCTTCTCCGTCAATATCAGTATAAATTAAAAATCTGCCTGTACCACTTTCAACAAGCGTATCAATAGGATCACCATCTGCATCTAATTGATAAGGAAATGCTAACGGATCTTGGAAAAATTCAAATATTCTTGTATCCTGATTATTATTTAGCATATCAATAACAGTATTTGCAGCAACAAAGTCACTACGACCGCTTAAAATCAAGTCATCATGCATTGGATTAGTATTTGGAGTTGATCCTTCATATCCGAATAATGCATTATCACCGGCAGAAGTAAAAGCTCCTGCATAAGCAGCTTCAAAATTAGATTGAGCTGCAGATACATTTATATCAGCTAAGTTAATGGCAATTTTTAATTTAAGCGAGTAAGCAAATTTTAACCATGCAGAAACATCACCGTTATAAATATGGTCTGCATGAACATAGCTGTTACTGTTTACATCTAATCCTGCAATTACAGTATTAAGTCTTAAAAGAAGATCTGTATATATCTCTGCCGCATCATCATATACCGGGCTTATATTCTCAATATCAAGAGCTTCTGAATAAGGAACATTACCAAAAACATTAACAAGATTATGATATGCATATACTTCAAGTATATCAATAATAAATAATTTATTTTGTTTTTGACTTTCAGTTTCTTCTCCTACCAGTTCATCCTCAGTAATTAATTTTGTTGCTTCATCAAGAGGTTTAAGAACATTTCTGTAATATGCTCTGAAAATTTGTTCAGGTATATTTCTGTTTAGTATATCATAATTAGCTTCATCTGTATAGGTTGTTTCTGTCCAATATTGGGCAACCAATTTCCATATGTTCCAGTTCACATTGGTACTGGAGATTTGATCCACCAGTTCCTTTTCAGCCTGTGTAACAAAGTATTCTCCTTCTACTTCACTGGGATTTTTACTGTCTGTATTGAAATCTAAAAAGTTTTTTGTACATGATGTTGAAAAAACCAGTAAGACCAATACAATTATATATAATCTTTTCATATTATTATTTCTTTTAATTAAAATGTTAAATTAATACTGAATCCTATATTTCTGGCAGTCGGGAATACACCACTTTGCCATCCTTGAACATTTCCTGCACCTTGTGATGCTTCAGGATCAGCATGAGGAAGTTCTTTGTATAATATCCAAAGATTAGAACCTAATACACTGACAGTAACACTATTCAAGAAAAGATTATCCAACATAGATTTCGGTAATTGATAACTTAAAGAAGCTTCTCTAAGTTTTACATAAGTTGCATCATAAATAAATCCGGCATTCGGATTTCTTGACCAACCCCATACCCGATAATCAAGTGCTGAAGTTCTGCGTGTGTTCGTTGCATATTCGTCATATTCTCCGTCTCCGTCAGTATCTGTACCTACAACACCTTCTAATATCATACCTCCGCTGTTTGCTCCGTATCCGTCGGCAGGATCATGTCCCGGAAGATCAATATAAGGAAATAATTCATTACCGTCAGCATCATAAATAGGGTCTCTTACAGGATTTCCGAGATCATTTATATAATCAGTTTCTTCATAAAGTCCTGTTCCCATTCCGTACCATTGGTCAAGAGAGAAAATACTTCCTCCCATTTGCATATCAACTAAGAAACTTAAAGAAACACCTTTATATGTTATTGTATTGGTGATTCCGGCGTTATAATCAGGTTGTATACTACCGAGAACAATATCAGAAGTTTCACTTCTTTCATAATAACCGTTTGATCCGACAACTTTATTACCGTCAGGATCATAGATATAATCCGTACCTTGAATTACACCGTAAGGCTCACCTTCACGTGCATTAATTGTAACACCACCTTGAAGACTTGCTAATTGTAAGTTATCAATGTCGTCTCCTAATGAAATAACTTCATTTATATTCTTAGCCCAATTTAAAGAAATATCCCATGACAAATCTTTTGTTTTTACCACAGTTCCTCTTACTAACAATTCAATACCTTTATTTTCAACTTCTCCTATATTAACAAATTTGGAGCCAAATCCTGTTGCAGATGAAACACTTAAAGGCACTACTTGGTTAACAGTATTAGTTTTATATGCAGCTATATCCAAGCCTACTCGATTATCGAATAAAGAGAATTCAAGACCGGCTTCAACACTTCCCGAAATCTCAGGAACTAATTCCGGATTGTTTTTATATGTATTAAATCTGACCATTGTATTTCCGCCGAAAGGTGCAACAATTACATATGAATCATCTACACTTCCCCACGGAGCAGCATTACCAACCGATGCATATCCGAGTCTTAATTTACCGAGATTTAACCAAGGTTGACTTAATACTTCCGAGAATAAGAAACTGGCAGAAACTGAAGGATATCCGTATGCCCAATCATCTTCAGGTAATGTAGAAGAAATATCATATCTGTAAGTACCGTCAATAAATAACATATTC
Source organism: Chlorobiota bacterium (assembly GCA_030592825.1). Lineage (GTDB taxonomy): Bacteria > Bacteroidota > Bacteroidia > Bacteroidales > JAADGE01 > JAADGE01. The sequence goes on from JAUVIG010000368.1 coordinate 3,053, forward strand.
TTTATACCAAATGATGCACTTACAAAGTATCCGTTAACACCGGTTTGTTGATAATCTTCTTCGGGCGGTAACATAGAACTTACACTATTGCTTAAAGAAAACACTCCGGGAACAGCTAATCCGCCGTTTGTAGAAGCAAAAACTTCTTCAAATATAGTTCTTCTGATATTTGTACCGAGTAAAGCATTTAAATTTATATCATCAGTAAGATTTTTGTTAAACTTAAACATTGCATCAAAGTTTGTTTCAAGGAAAAATATCTCTCTTCGTGCATAACCTGATGTTACACTCGGACGATCCACTCCCATTTCTCCTGATACAGATCCTACTGCTTTTCTTTCTTCTTGAATAAAGCTGTAATTATCTACGGAAACCCTGCCCATAAAGCTAAGATAGTCTGTAAATTTCCAATCTGCTTGTGTGTATCCGATCAAACGATTTCTAACATCCGATTGAAAATTTTCATATCTTGCCCAATAAGGGTTATCCCAATAAATTGGAGTCAGATTGTTTTCACTGTTTGGATTCCAAGTCATATTAATGCCTGTAAGGTCATAATATTCTTCCTGTAATGCCATATCAACACCAAGATTATACCATTGACGGAATTCCGACATAATATTTTGAGAATATCCTGTGTTGTTACGTCCGATAGTATTGGTATTTACAAAGTTTGCCGAAGCAGAAATTACAAGATCATCATATACATCAAAAGATGCATTAAAAAGAATATTATTTTTCTTCATTGAACTGTTAGGTAACATTCCTTTTATGTCAGTATTTGTATATCCCAAACGGAAAGTTGAAGAATTTGTACCGCCGCTGATATCAAAACTGTTAGTAAGTGTTCTTCCTGTGCTGAAGAAATATTCAGGACCGTTTGCACCTAATTCATAGGGAACTTTGTGTTTATAAGTCGGTGACTCAGGATAAAAAGAAGCCCAGTTATAAATCATCAAATTAGGATCAAAGGGTGAACCCATTGATGCATCTTCAGTTGTAGGTTCAACAAAAGATTCAGAAGTATTAGGATCGTCCGGCCATGGATCTTAACGACAAAGTCCCTCATAATCAGAATCTATACCGTCATCCAACGGACCGCTGTAAAATGGTCCGTAACCTTGGCCGTAATTACTTTGGTAAGTAGGGAATGTAGATTTATCCATCATATGAAACATAGTACTGTGGTTTACACCAACAACTATATTAGATTTTTCCCCGATACTTTTCT
>JAUVIG010000424.1 GCA_030592825.1 Chlorobiota bacterium
GCAAGTAATTACAATAATATTGCAATTGTATACAGAAAACTTAATGATGATATTTCAGCAATTGAATATTATAATAAATCACTTGGAATATACAGAAAACTGAAGAATAAACACGGAGAGCTGCAAATTCTCAATAATTTAGCTGTAGTATATGAAAAAAATAAGAACTATATAAAAGCAAAAGAATATTATAATAAAGCATTAAGTTTCAGCCGTGAAATGAACTATCCCAAAGGAATTGCATTAACTTTGACGAATCTTGCCGGTATATATATCACTGAAAAAAACTATAACAAAGCAGGAAAAAATTTGAATGAAGCAAAAACATTATATTCAGATATGAATGATAATTACGGAATTGTTAATGTTAATTTTTTGATCGGTCAACTTTATTATGAAACAGGGAACTATTATACTGCCGTAAGCTATACAAAAAATGCCTTTGATTTAGCGAGAGATCTTGGTTTGGCAGAAACTGCTCATGCATCAGCACTTCAATTATCATACATTTATGAAGATATGTCTGATTATAAAAAATCTCTCAAATATTATAAAAACTATCATAATATTAATGACAGCATTTTTAATGCAGAAAATTCCAGAATTATTGAAGAAATGAAAAACAAATTTTCTTTAGAAAATAAAGAAAAGGAGTTAAAGATTAAAAATCAGAAAATTGAATTACTTGAAAAACAGAAAAAACTCGGAACTATTAAGAATTATGCATTAATCATTGGTATTTTCTTATTTTTAGTAATAATAGTTTTTATCATTATCTTCTTTAAAAGTAAAATAAAACGTAATAATGAACTTACTGCTAAAAACAGAGAGATAGCAGATACAGAAAAAAAGATATTAGAATTAGAAATTAAATCAAAAGAATTTATAGCAAATCAACTTGGACACGAAATCGAATACAAAAACAAAGAATTGCAAAACTTTGCACAATACATTGTTGATAAAAATGAATTCATAATAAAAATTCAAAATGATTTGAAAAAAGTAAAGAAAAATATTGTTGAAAAGAATACAGACAGCAATTTACAATCAGTATTGACTGAAATAAATAACAAAGTAATATCAGAAAGAGAAAATGAAGAATTCCTTGCCCATGTTGATCAAATAAACAGTAATTTTTACTATAAATTAAAGGAAAAGTATCCGGAAATATCAGAAAATGAACAAAGGTTGGCTTCTTTATTAAAAATTGGTTTATTATCAAAAGAAATTGCATCAATACTACATATAACACCAAAAAGCGTTGACACTAACAGATATCGCTTAAGAAAAAAGATGAGTCTTAACCAAGATATTAATCTTAATGAATTCTTTAAAAACTTGTAAGCTGCAATAAAGTTGTGATTTGCAGTTTTTCAAACCTCACAAATTCAGCACTTTAACTTATCGGCTGTTGTGATATTACGGTAATTAAGAAATTACTTGTAGTTATTAAGACGGTAGTGAATATTTGCCTGAAATTTAAAACAGTCGTAATATTGCATCAAATTATTTATAAATCTAAAAAAATATTAATTATGAAAAATATGATTTTTTCGCTGTTTATAATAACAGCTGTTAGTGCAATGTTCTCGTCTTGTAAAAAAGATAAAGATACAGACCCGGACAATATTCTAAAAAATAACTATGTGCTTGTAATTGAAAACGGTGCACAATCAATTGAGTTGGATAATAATTCAAAAAGCAATCAAACTGTTACATATACGGCTGCATTAGTTGATCAAGACGGAAATGTAAGTCACAATTTTGACGTAACTTGGAGTTCTTCAGACAATGATATTCTTGCAATTGCAGCAAACGGCAGTATTACAGTTAAAACTGCCGGTTCTGTTACAATTACGGCATCTGTAACTGTTGAGGATGTAACATTTACAGCATCAGTACCTCTCGCTATACAATTGCCGACTCTCTTTGTTGTTGCTCCGGCTGCAATTTTGTATGAAAAAGGCGGCGAGTTGCAACTTGAAGCTATTTATTTCTCAACGAGCGGACAATCGCCTTCATACACATATTCATCAAGCAATGCGTCAATTGCATCAGTTAATTCAACAGGCTTAGTTTCGTTTGCAGGCGAAGGCAGTTGCGTTATTACCGTAACTGCAAATCTTAACGGAAATCCCGCTTTTTACGTTCCTGTTGTTGTTTTTGAAGTTCCCGAAGTTGTGCTTCCTGTAACTTACGTTAAATTGAACAAAAATTCTGTTAATTTACTCAAAGACGAAACAGATCAATTAACTGCTAAAGCCTATAATCTTGACGGAGAAGTTACCGGCAAAACTTTTGAATGGTCAAGTTCAAATTCAAATATTGCCGGTGTTGATCAAACAGGCAAAATCACACCTGTATCGCCCGGTATTGCTTATGTCAGAGCTACTTGTAACGGTATGTTTGATCAGGCAGAAGTTACGGTTTATCCTGATACTATGGTCATTGTTACGCCTATGTATGCTGAAATTTCGCAAGGTTCTTCATACCAATTTACTGCAAAAGCTTATAAGGCAAGCAGAACAATTCTGTCTGAAGAATATGATGTAAATTTTTCGTGGATGCTGCCTGATTTCGGACCGGGGTTTGAAATGTTCAATATCGGAACTGTTGATAATACCGGACTTGTTACAATAAATTATGATGCAGGTATCGGTATGATGAGTTTTGTTTTTGCTTATGATCCGAATAATCTGTATTCTGTTGGTGCTTCAATGGTTATGGTTAAATTTGATTATTAAGACGGTAATAAAAATTTGTTTGAAGTATAAAACTGTTGTAATGTTGCATCAAATTTACTAACTAAACCTAAAAAATAAAAAAATGAAAACTGTTTTAATTTTATTATTCAACTTATTTATTGCAATTAATATTTTTGCAATAGATCCACCACCTCAAAAGTCTCCTGCGAATGGTGCTACCGATATTAACTCGGAAATTTCTTTAACGATTGACGAACATGTATCCGGAGCTGTTTATTATGATTTTCAGGCAGATACATCTTCTAATTTTGATTCTCCTGCATTAATAGAACATACAATTGATGCGATTTATTGGGGTAAGAGTTTTGAAGATTTACATTTTGATAAAAAATATTACTGGCGAGTAAGAACAAGAAGTGCGACTGATACATCTATATGGACAGGAAATTGGAATTTTACTGTTATGAATACTATAACTCAAAATTCTCCGGCAACCGGTTCTACTGATGTAAATCCGCAAACTGCTGTTTTTATCAATAAAAGGACAGGAATAGACTTTTATGATTATCAGGTAGATACTACTGCAGATTTTAATTCTCCTTTACTTGAAGAATATTCTCATGATGACAATTACAGCGGAAAAACATTATATGATCTTCGTTTCGGGCAAAAATATTATTGGCGTGCAAGAGGGCGACACGCAGTTGATACTACAGAATGGACAGAAACATGGAATTTTACGATTATGACAACAATTACTCATAATTCTCCGGCAAACGGTACAACTAATCAAAATTCGCAAACTGCAATTTATATTCAGCCAAGAACGGGAATAGATTTTTATGATTATCAGGTAGATACTGTTGCAAGTTTTGATTCTCCTTTACTTGAAGAACATTCGCATAATGATGATTATAGCGGAAAATCTTTATATGACCTTCGTTTCGGACAAAAATACTATTGGCGAGCAAGAGGACGACATGCAGTTGATACTTCTGAATGGACAGAAACTTGGGATTTTACTGTTACAAATACAATTATTCAAAATTCTCC
>JAUVIG010000361.1 GCA_030592825.1 Chlorobiota bacterium
AAATTTTTGAATTAACACTTCACATGCAAATATAATACTTTATTTCAATATATTACAAATATATTTCATACCACTACACTATTATGCAAAAAAAATCTAATAATCACCTGATTATTAGACTTTTAAAATTCCGAGTGTTTTTTTATAGAAAACTCAAGTTATAATACATGTGTAACAGTACACGGAAAAGCTGCACAAGCAGTTGAAGTTATTGCAGTCAGTGCATTTGCAATATGGGTAATAACAAAAATTGCTAAACTATTAAAATAAGGGAGTTTACTCGAAATCGAACGGCAATGTTAAATTTTCATTGCCGTTTTTTACTTCTTTAAATTCTATGTTCTGTCAAATAACGGTCAAATAAGTTAATTGTTCAATATTAACAAGTTATGTGTGTGCTTATGTAATTTTGTTAAAATTTATCAAATAAGAATTTACATTATATTGTTTATGTATGAGGTGTGTTACTCAAAATATTCCTTTAATTTTTCTATCTCAACAATCCAATCTTTATCCCTATGATTTGTAAAACCATATCGAAGAGCAAATCCGGCTGCATTTTCATTTGCATATTCAATTCCGATTTTTGTATAATTATATTGTTGAGAATTCTCTATTAAAAATTTCAATAAATCATGGCCATTGCCGTTTCTTTGTTTAGAAAAATAAATTCTTGCAATTAGTCCCTTATTATCAAAAAGTTTGGCAAATTGGGTTTGCATTAATTTGATGTTTCGCTGGTTTTAGAAATTAATAAAATATTTCTTTTCTAATATATTACAGTTAATATACTGTTCATATGTATCCTTTATTTTACACTCTCCTCAATAATTCCAATCTCCTCTTTCGTAAGCCCGTACAACTCATAAACCATTTTATCAATTTCGGCTTCGAGGGCGGTGGTGTCGGCTTGTGGGTTGGCTTTTTTTATTTTTAGGATTTTATCTGCTTTGGTAATAAAGGGTTGTTGTTTTTTATTCTTTAAAAAGTCATATACCGGTAAACTTTTAAACTCTTTTGTTTTAATTTGTGGAAATAAATCATCGAATTCATTATAAATATTTGAAAAATACCAATGCGTTAACCTTGAATTTAAAACAGCTAAAAAAGATTTTATTTGTAGATTAACTTCTTTGCTTTTAGGTTTTCCTATGTATATTGATTGGTCAATAATATATTTATCAGTTAAAATTGACATTACTAAATAGTTACTTGACGGTATTTTTCTCATCAATATTTTATCTCCTTCAAAAAAATGTTTCTGTCTTGGTTCAGCTAACCATTCTCCATAACTGATATATACATTATTCCACGTTACTGAATATCTTGATAAATTCTTTCCTCTTATTTCAGGTAAAAATGTTTCATCTTTCTTATAATCAGCATGAAAAATGCTTTTTTCACGATGTTCCTTTGTCTGTTTTGGTTTTCCTTTTCCAACTTGGTATTCTTTAATGCCGGTTGTTACATCAAAATAGTCTTCAACTTTTTTTGATTTTGTAATTATTTTATTCAAAAGTTTAATTGAAGCTTTATCAAGTGTGACAGAAAAATTATAATTAAGGTTATTCTTAAAATTTGAAATATCAAATTTGTGTTTAAAAGTTATTTGATTGTCAATAATTTCATAATAATTGCTTTTGCCAATATCTTTGGATTTTTGAAATAAATACATAAGTACATCTACATTTGCATCTTCAAAAACTTTTGCTTTAATGTCTATAATGTCATTAACATTAAAATTGTTTAATATAAATAGTCTTAATTTTTTATTATTCTCATTTGCCAAGAATGTATTTGGAACAATTAAAGAATTAAATCCTTTTGCTTTTTGAATTTGATAGGAACGTTCTATAAACAAATGAAATAAATCAAGTTGGTTTTCTGAAACTTGATAATTCATATATCTCTCTCTATACTTATTATCAATATCACGAATTCTAATATACGGCGGATTCCCAATCACCACATCAAAACCAATAAAGTTACCTTTATCATCCAACACTTCCGGGAACTCAAACCGCCATTCAAGAGCATTACGGTAAATTTTATTATCTTTTAGATCTTTTATTTCTTCGCTGAGTTTGTTTATTTCAGCTTCCATTTTCTTCTTTTTTGCTTCTCGCTTTTTCTCTAAATTTTCTTGATTGTTTGAATTGCCGTATTCCTCTTGCGGTTCAAAAATCATATTAATTGAAAATAAATCATAGAATTTGTTTTTCAGTTTGTTCAATTTATTCAATGTCGGGTTTTGACTGTGCAACTCTGTTCTGAAATCTTTCTGTATATTCTCAATCAATTTTACTAAATCTCGTTTTACTATTCTGTCATTAGTATTTTTGTATGTTTGAATTGCATTTTGATAAGTAAATAAATTCCATTTTGAGCCTCGTAAAGCTTTGCTTATATCAGCATCCAAAGGAAAACGGCTTATAAGTGAGTTTCCCTCTTTTATGTTTATGTCGATGTTTGGGAGGGTTTCTAATTGCACATCCCCCTTGCCCCCTTCAAAGGGGGAATTGTTCGCAGTAGTTTGGTGGCTTGGTTTATAATATGAGTTTTTCAGTAGTTCAATCCACAGTCGCAAACGACAAATCTTTACGGAATTTGGATTAATATCCACACCAAACAGACAATTTTCAATAATGGTTTTCTTTTCGTTAAACATACCGGATTGTATTTTGTTTTTATCCTCAATAATATTGCCGGTTTCATCAAGTGAATATCGGAATAGTTTATTTTCGTTATCGTTTATAACTGCTGTATCATTTTCTATTTCAATTTTACAGGCAAGTTTATTGCCTTCTTCATCGGCAAGTATTCCGAGTTCACTTTTTATTGATAAAATTTCATTTAAGGAACTTACAAGAAAATGACCGGAACCTACGGCAGGGTCAATTATTTTTAATGAGTTAATGAGCTTATTAAACTCAATAATATTGTCTTTTTTGTATGCTTTGTCAATTGTGTAGTTGCGAAGTTCATCAAAATCATCAATTTCAAGATTATAAGCATCATTAAATTTTTGAATTACGGCTTTTTGTATGGTTTCACGTGCCATGTATTCGGTAATGAAACCGGGAGTGTAAAAAGAGCCTTCTTTATAGCCGTTAATTTTTTCAAACACCAAACCGAGAACCGAAGCGTTTATAAGTTCGCCTTTTTCAGTGTAAACATCATCTTCGGCATGTGATGCGAAATTGTATGCTTCCAGAAATTTTAAAAGATAATCAAGTGTCGGCAGTTCTTTTACTGTCTCATTAGTTAGAACAGTTTGCGAATGTAAAGGCAAAGTAAGATTATTTTTCATTGCCGAAATAAAAGCAACTTTTATTTCAAGTTCTGACGGTTCAAATAAAGAACTGTTCAGATAAGGTAATTTAGGATAGCGTTCATTAATATTTTTTGTTCTTTTTTCAAAAGGAACATTCAACACTTCAAAAAATAAAGTATCAAGAATGCCAAAATTATTCACTCTTTGATAATTTAAGAATTTGTATCTTCCCTTTTTATCTGTGTTATAATCAGAAAGCTGTCCTTCAAGAAGCTTTAAAAACAACAAACGGTTTACCCAAGTTAAAACTAAATCAAGTGATATTCCGAATAGTTGTTCTTGATATGTATTTCCGTATTTTTCAATATCTTTAAAATCATCTAAAACTTTATGAGCCTCAACCCTTGTTTTAAGAATTTCTAATAAAGAACCTTCTTTTGGCTTTGCTTTTTCACGGATGAGTTTTTTACTGCCTTCTTTTTGTTCTTCCAAACCCATTATATACAGAAGTTCTTTAAAAAACTTTGTATTCAGTTTATTGCTGTCAATTTGCTTTTTCTTTTTAAGTAAATTTTTGCTTGACAGTAATTTATACAGTGCTTTAAGTTCGGTTTGTTTTCCGGTTGTGTATTCCTTTAAATTGAAATAAACAGCTTTTAACTCTGCATCAGAATTTTTAATAAAAGGTTTTGCAATTTCTTCATAGAAATTTTTAGTTGACTTAGCTGATTTTGCCCCGATTTGATGTTCCTTGAAATCATTAAGTAATTTATTTTTTCTGTAAAACAATCTGTCGAAATCAAGCGCATCAAAAATATACCAGTCATATCCGTTGGTAACAATAATATGTTTAATTTCATTATTGCCGGCTGTGCGTTGTTGCAGATAATAATATATAACTTGCTGCATGGATTTAACATTCAAGTTATCATGCGAAATCATGTCTTTTGTTTCAAGACTTGATTTTGTTTCAAACAATACACCGAATTTATTGTTAGTTTTTATTGCAAGGTCAATACCTTCATCCTCATAAGCAAAATCGTTGTCTGTATAGTCAATTGTTTTA
>JAUVIG010000643.1 GCA_030592825.1 Chlorobiota bacterium
AATAAAAATAATTACAGTTGAAGTTAAAATAAAATTGATGACGATGTTCGGTATAGTGAATGAAAAGTTTATCAAAATATAATAAGCTGCAATATAAATAATACTTGCAACAGCATAAGGATATATTAGGTGTTTGCGGAAGTCAAGTTGACGGAGATCAACAATCTAAATACAAAAAACCGGGATTAATTGTGGGTGCTTTTGTAAGTATGCCGTTTTCGGAAAGGTCAGCATTAAAAATCGAAACTTATTATGTAGGGAAAGGTGCTGTATTGAATGAAGAACAAGCTGACGGTTATGTTTTAACAGTATTTAAAACAAGTTTTCATTATATTGAAATGCCGTTTTTGTATAACCTTAAGCTTCATCCCAAGTTTGATATTGCACTCGGAATTGCTCCTTCATATCTTATTGCTCATAAATTGACCGGAGAATATTTCAGTATTGATAAAAATTTATATTCAATGAAAAATTTTGATTTTCAACCTATGGGACAAATTGATTTTTATCTGACAGACAAAATCAGTTCAAGTTTGCGATACTCTTATTCAATGTTTGATATCAGAAAAGATCCTATGGTAGCATGGTATAATAACAATTTAAGCATTGTTTTCAGATACAAGATTAAATAAAACTGTTCAATTGTTTCATTGCTGCATTGTTAAATTGCTAAAAAACAACCTATCGGCAGGCAGGCAATGTAACAATGAGAATAATAATTAATAATCTTGACATTAGTCGGATTTTTTACCAAAGCATAAACCTATAGTATTATAGTATGAATATCATTATTGCAATTACCGGAGCATCAGGAATGATCTATGCCCAAAGATTTCTTTCAAAATTAAAAGAAGAAAAGATCGTCAGTCAGTTGTCTGATATCGCTCTAATATTATCTGAAAATGTTCAGGGAATTTGGGATAATGAAATATCTTCCGGGAAAATATCCGACTTTGGTTTTCCTGTCTATAAAAATAATAATTTTTATGTACCTTTTGCCTCCGGCTCTTCAGCCTATGATGCAATGATAATAATCCCTTGCTCAATGGGAACTTTGGGAAGGATTGCTTCGGGAGTATCTGAAAATCTTATCGGAAGAGCAGCAGATGTTATGTTGAAAGAACGAAAAAAACTAATTCTCGTAACAAGAGAAATGCCTTTAAGTCTTATTCATATTAATAATATGAAAAAAATTACCGAAGCCGGAGGAATTATTTGCCCGGCATCACCTACATTTTATAATAAAGCTCAAACTATTCAGGAGTTGGCAGATACAGTTGTTGAAAGGATTCTTGATCTTTCCGGATTCAAACAAGATGCAAAACGGTGGAAATAAGAATAATGTGTTTTTATTAACTTGACAAAACACAAAATAACTTCATCATAATTCGAGCGTTTATTAATTTACAGCTCCATTACTCCGGATTTCATGTACACTTTACATTTTAACAAACTTTAACATAACAGGACATTTGTGTCCTTGTATTATTAAATTATTATGTTTTTATTTGCGACATAAATAACAAAAACCATAAAATGCAAAAAATCATAAACGAAACCACCAAAAAAGCCTTTTTAACAAAATTCGGAGAACATATAAAACAATTAAGACAAGAAAGAGACCTAAGCCAAACCGAATTTGCTCGCAGATGTAATACAAATGTCAGAAAAGTAATCAGAACCGAAAAAGGCGAATACGATTTTAAAATATCTTCTCTTATAGCACTTGCAAAAGGACTTGATGTAAACATCACAGAACTCCTCGAATTTGAATATCCCGAAAATCTTTTTGAAACATTTTGGAGCGAAGAGTTTCCTCATTCTGATAAATCAGCAGGTAAATAAAACTTTGAGCTTTAAACTTTAAACTCTTTGAACTTTAAACTAAATACTGTGCCTATGTAAAAAGAAAAACCAAAAGCAAAGCAAATTCACAATAAGAACAAGCC
>JAUVIG010000115.1 GCA_030592825.1 Chlorobiota bacterium
ATTACATAAAAAGATAAAAATACTTTATCTAAAAATGAATACTGTTCTGTTATAGCCAATGAAGATGCTTCAACAGAATTTCTTGAATAAATTGCAATAATTCCAAATAAAATTGAAAGAATAAAAAACGGGATTTTTTCAAGGGTTCTTCTTTTTGTTATTCTGTTTTTATTCAAATAATCAATTAAGAATAATATCAAAGGCAGAACAATTGCTGCCGATTTTGAAAGAAGGGATAAAAGAAAAAATAAAATTGATAAGAAGTAGTGCTTTTTCTTTTTGCTTTGCAGATAATTAATATAAGTTAGCAAAGACAGCAAAAAGAAGAACGAGAATATTAAGGTACTTCTTGCCGAAATCCAAGCAACAGATTCTACTTGAACCGGATGTGCCGCAAATATCAAACTTACAATAAGTGCAACAAGCTTATTATTAGAAATTTTAAAAATAAATCCAAAAACTAATATTGAATTAAGAATGTGAAAGATTAAACTCATTAAATGAAATAAGCTTTCATTATCTTTCCGCAGAGCATTTTCAAAGGCAAAAACCTGCGTTGTAACAGGCTGGTACATACCCACATAAAAGGATGTAAATATTTTTTTTGTGTTTTTCAAAGATACCTTTTTTATATCTTCATTATTTGTAATTTGGTAAGAATCGTCCCAATTAATAAATTTATTATTCAGAACAGGTTTAAATGAAAAAACACATACAAAAAGAATAATTAGCAAGTGCTTAATTACGTATCCTTTGTTTTGTATGATGTAATTCATTTTATTAATTGGTATTAATATGAATTTACAGAATATTTACAAATGCTACAATGATTAAATGCTGTAATGCTATAATAAAAAGATCATAATTACAAAATAACATCCTAATATCATTACTTTTAACTATCTGTCATTTAATTATTTAAGCATTAAATCATTGCAGCATTTATTCATTTCAAGAGGTCATATAATTGCATTTATAAAAAGGACTGTTCCGGTAAAATAACAGAATAACCATTTATTAATTAACAGCGATATCATATTTCGCTAATCTTCTGTGAAGGGCATTCCATTTTATATTCAGCAATTCTGCGGCATAAGATTTATTATTGCCGGCTTTTTTTAATGCTTTGAGAATTGTATTTTTTTCAACAATTTCCAAGTCGAATATATCTTCACCGTTTTGAGGAGCTGTATTATTATTTTGTATTATGGGGAAATACTCGGATGTAATCATATCATCATCACATAAAATAACAGCTCTTTCAACAAGGTTTTTTAATTCTCTGATATTTCCGGGAAAAGAATATCTTGATAGATTTTTTATTGTTTCAGCGTCAATTTTCTTGCTGTTTTTTTTCATTTTCTTTGTAAACGTTTTTATAAAATGATTAAGCAGAAGCGGAATATCTTCTGTTCGTTCTCTCAATGCAGGTATTCTTATTTCAAATGTTGAAAGTCTGTGTAATAAATCGAGTCTGAAATTTTCATTCTCAGCTTCTCTGATATTCTTGTTGGTTGCTGCAACTATTCTGACATCAAACAGATGTTCTGATTGAGAGCCTACTTTTACATATTTTCTGTCTTCTAAAACTCTGAGTAATTTAATTTGCAGATTATAAGGCATATCTCCTATTTCATCAAGAAAAAGAGTTCCTTTATTTGCAATCTCAAACCAGCCTGCTCTGTCTTTTATTGCACCTGTAAATGCTCCTTTTTTGTGACCGAAGAACTCACTCTCAAAAAGTTCATTTGGTATGGCGGAAGCATTAACTGCTGCAAAATAATTTCCTTTTCGTTCGCTTAAATAGTGAATGCTTTTTGCTACAAGTTCTTTACCTGTACCGCTTTCTCCGGTTATTAATACAGATGTATCATCAGTTTGAGCAACTTTATACATAATTTCTTTTATCATTTGCATTTCACTGCAAGAAGAGATAATTTCAATATCATTTCTTCCTTTTAATTCATCATTTACAACAGATTTATATACTTCAAATTCATGAACTTGGGTTTTTAAAGATTTAAATTTTTTTGTCTTCTCAATTGAAAGAATGATATCATCGAAATTAAAAGGTTTGTTGAAAAAATCAGCTGCCCCAAGTTTTAATGCATCAATAACAGTATTTTTATCGGCATCGGCACTTATCATAATAATTTCTGTTTCAGGATATAATTCACTGACTTCTTTAATTACTTCTATCCCGTTCATTTCAGGTAAATGAAAATCACAAATAAGAATATCAATCTTTTTTTGTTTAAAAATATTGAATGCATTAGAAGGCGAGAGTGCCACTAAAGGAGCAAAATCCTTCTTTAACATTCTGTGAGCCATAGTTGCATACAACTTATCGTCATCTAAAATCAGTATTGTTAATTTGTCGCTCATGATTATGCTTTTTTAAGAGAAAAATTAAATATTGAACCGCTTCCGGTATCACTATTAACAGATATCTTTCCTTCATTCATTTCAATCAGTTCTTTACAAATCTTTAGTCCCAAGCCGCTGCCTTTTTCTTGATTTGTACCGTAAGTTGTGAAATGAACTTTATCATTGAATAATTTATCAATGTCTTCTTGTTTGATGCCTACGCCGTTATCCTGAATAAATACAGAAACATCTCCGTTTTTTTCAGATGAATAAATATTAATTTCTCCGTTTTCGGGTGTAAATTTGATTGCATTTGAGATTAAATTTCTCATAATAATTTTTATCATCTCAATATCACCTTTAACATTTGTTGTTTCCGGAATACTACTGCTTATGATTAAGGGTTTTGTTGAAAATGTATGGTATTCATTAATTAAATCATCTGTTAATTGTTTAAGATGAATATTTTGAGGGCTTACTTTAATTTCCTTTTTTTGAGTTCTTGCCCACAGTAAAAGATTTTCAAGTAACATATAAATAATATCAGCTCTTTCTTTAAGCAGAAATATAAAATCTTTTGCTTCACCTTTTGTAATTGTTTCAATATCAAAAGATAAAAATGTTGTTACTTCTTTAAAACCGCCAATTGCGCCTTTCAGATCATGTGCAATAATTGAAAAGATTGTATTTTTAAAATCATTTAAAACACGAAGGTCTTCGGCTTGCTTTCTTATAGTATCTTTTGATTTTTTTAATTCAATATGTGTTTTAATTCTAACCAACAATTCATCTTTTTTAAAAGGCTTTGTAATATAATCAACTCCGCCCTTTTCAAAACCCTTTACAATATCTTCAGTTTCTGTTTTTGCAGTTAAGAATATAATTGGAATTTCCTTATTATCAGGCTTTTCTTTAATTATTTTGCAGGCTGTAAAACCGTCCATTTCCGGCATCATAATATCCAGTAAAATTAAATCGGGTCTAATTTTTTCAACAAGTCTTATGCCCTCTTTGCCGTTTGTTGCAACTGCAATTCTGTATTTATCTTCTCTAAGAACATTACCTATTACTTGAAGGTTTTTTTTGTTATCGTCAATGATTAGTATTGTTTCCATCTTATTTTAGTTTTTTATTAATTATAAATTAAAATTTAAACCCTGCTATCAATATATCATCTGTAAGGTTTATTTGCTTTCTCCACTCATTAATTTTTTCAGTAAGAATTTGTTTCTGCTTATTTAAATCTAAGTTTGAAGCAAATTTTATTAATGACATCAATCTTTTTTGAGAAAACCTTTTTTTGTCATTATGATTATATTGATCTTGGTATCCGTCTGTTGACATGTAATATGTTTGATTATTCTTAATGTTTATTTTATGATTTGTAAACGGTTTCTCTTTTAGATAGATAGACAAGGGCATTGCATCTGATTTAACTTTTGTAATTGAGGAATTGTCAGATATAAACAAACAAATATTCCCGCCGGCAAATTCAAATTCTTTTTCTTCCGTTCTGTATGATATTAAACCCATATCCAGACCGTCTAAAATGTCATTCGATAATGACTCTTGTCCTAAATTAAGCTTGATATATCTTCTTAATTCATCCAGAATTTTTGCCGGCTTTTCAAGGTATAGTTTTTTAAAATTATGATTCAGAAATGTAATTGCCATAATACTTAATAAGGAGCCGGGAACCCCATGCCCCGTACAATCTGCTACAGCAAACATTTTTACGTTTTTATATGAATTAACCCAATAAAAATCACCGCTGACATAATCCTTAGGTTTATACAGAATAAATGAATGCGGGAATAATGATTTCAAAAGATTTTCAGACGGTAACATCTTTCTTTGAATTAAACTTGCATATTTAATACTGTCTGTCATCTTTTTATTGTAATCATTTAATTTTACAGACTGTTCTTCAATAATCTCTTTATCGTCTTTAATAGTAAGATGTGTGTGAACTCTTGCCAATAACTCGTTTCTTTTAAATGGCTTTACGATATAGTCAACCCCACCGATATTAAAGCCTTTAACAATATCTTTTGATTCGTGTTTTGCCGTTAAAAATATAATCGGTATTTCTTTAAAAAATTTATGATTTTTCAAAATTTTACATACATCAAAACCACTCATTTCAGGCATCATTACATCCAATAATATTAAATCAATCATGATTTTATTCAAAACACGAATGCCTTTCTTGCCTGACTGAGCAATTGCAATTTTATATCCTTCTTCCTTTAAAATATTTGCAACTACTTGGATATTCCTAATATTATCATCAATTATTAATATTTTCTTATTGCTTTTATCCATTTTTGTGTTTATAATTCTATTTGATGTTTTTCTGTTAATTTCGGAAAATCGTTAATTTGTTTTTTTATTTTATCTATATCCAAACTTTCAGTATGATATTTAATTAACAATGAATATTCTTGAATTAATTGGAGGTCATTTTCAAGAGCAAAGTCATATAATTCGTCACTAAATTGTTCTATTTCAAATATTATCAAATCATCTTTTAAAGAGTTCCATTTTTTATAAAACTTATTTGAAATTATTTCTTTTATTTTTGGAGAAACTTTAACAGGCTTAGAAATAATATTTAAGTTTCCTTTCTTGTTGTTATTTTTTGTTTTATCAGTTTTTTTGGTGTATTTCAAGTACTTTGTAAGTTCTCGCAACACATCATTACCGGTTGCCGGTTTTCTTAAATATCCGTCAAACACTTCATTAATTTTTGCTTCTTCTTTTGTTAAAATTGATGCAGAAAATGCAACAATCGGAATATTGCCGGTCTTAATATTTTTTCTTATAATTTCTGCTGTTTGATAACCGCTTAAACCATGCATTTTTAAATCCATAAATATTAAGTCGGGTGTCTCTGATTCCAGAATGTTCAAAGCTTTTTCTCCCGAATTTGCTTTTAAAAAAGTAATGTTTTTACAGTCAATAATATTTTCAATCATGCTGATATTTACATCTATATCATCTACTATTAAGACTGTCGATTTTTCGAATATATATTTGCAGTTAAAATTTTCTTCTTTTTTTGATTTTTTGGTGTAATCTGCTACAACTTCAACATTTTTTAGTTTAACCGTAAATTCAGACCCTTTCCCAAGCTCACTCACAACATTTACTTCTCCGTTCATTTTATTTACCAATCGTTTGGTTATAGCCAATCCGAGTCCGCTGCCACCGTATTTTCTGGTGTTTTGAGAACTTTGTTGTGTAAATACATCAAATATTCTTGATAATTGTGATTGTGAAATTCCGATACCTGTATCTTTGACCGTTATAAAAAGGTTAACAAAATTTTTAATATTTGTTTTTTTAACTCTGCAACTTAAATCAATATATCCTTTTTCTGTGAATTTTAAAGCATTACCAACCAAATTGAACAGAATTTGCGACATTCTCACTTCATCAATCATAAGTACCGACGGAACATTACGATCAATACTAACCGTAAACATTATGTCTTTTTCATCCGTTTTATGAAAAAAGATTTGCTGAATTTCTTCAAATAAAGTATTAATTTGAATTGGTTCAGGTTCAATTTCCAGTTTCCCTGCTTCAATTTTTGAAAGATCAAGAATATTATTAATTATTGACATTAAAGCGTTCCCGCTTGAAAGTATTGCATTTAAGTGATTTCTGTATTTCGGCGTCTCAATTTTGTTCAGCAGTATTTCGCTGAAACCTAAAATTGCATTCATAGGAGTTCTTATCTCGTGAGATACATTTGCTATAAATTCACTTTTTGCTTTTGAGGCTTCTTCGGCCTTTTCTTTGGCTACTTTTAGTTTTCTTTGGACTGCTATTAATTCGGTAATTTCAATTGAAATACCATATATTAACTTTTTGTCTTTTTTCTTGTACCCTTTGGTAAATGTTTTTATCCATTTTGTCTTTTTACTACCGGAGAGAATGCGAATTTCATATGTTTTTGGGTCTTTGGAGAAACTGTCATTATATTGTTTTTTTGCTTTTCCAATATCTTTCGGATGTATATTGTTAAAAAAATCATCAATGTCCCAACTTAACATTTCTTCACGAGAACATCCGAATATATTTGCCATGCTCTCATTAATATAAATAAGCTTGTCGTTCTCAACAATATACATGCCCAGAATTTCTTGTTCTGTGAATGTTCTGAATTTTTCTTCACTTTCCATCAAATCTTGCCTGGCTTTTCTTTGTTGAGTTATATCACGTAATGCGCTTACTCTCACATTCTTGCCTTTATAATGTCCGTGTTTACCTTGTATTTCTACATAAAACTTTTTGCCGTCTTTTCTTTGAGCCAATACCTCATACGGTAATTCATAACCTGACATCATATTTTGCATAACAATATCATGATATTCAGGAGCAATCCAATGAGTTCCGGGTTTTCCGAGTGATTCTTCAAGTGAGTATCCGAACATCTCTTCTGCTGCATTGTTTTGATTAATGCAAATCCCGTTTTCTGAAATAAATATGGCTTCAAAAGTAGCATTTGAAAGAGCCTTAAATCTTTCTTCACTTTCAAATAATGCTTCTTCTGCTTTTTTTCGTTCAGATATGTCCCTTATAATGCCGAATATTCCGATAAGTTTACCTTCTACTTTAAACGGTGCTGTTCGAATTTCCAAGTGTACAATTTCTCCTGATTTAGTAATCCCCCTTGATTCACCGGCTGTATGTTTACCTTTTTGTACATTTTTATGATCTTCACTGTTTTTAAGATTTTCTCTTACTTCGGGATGAAGCAAGTCCCACGATTTCATTCCTATTACTTCATCTACAGTGTATCCTTGAATTTCAGCAAACTTATCATTTGCAAAAACTATTGTTCCGTCTAAATTTCTCAAATATATTCCGTCGTTTGCATTTTTTACTATATTACTGAACTGTTCTTTGCTCTTAATCAATTCTTTTTCAATTTGTTTTTGCCAAGAAATATCTCGGACAGCAATAATTTTTACGTTTTTATCTTTATACCGGCTTTTTTGCATACGAACCTCTGCAAAAAACTCAGTTCCGTCTTTTTTTCTGGCAACTGTTTCAAAAGGCTTTTTTCTGTCAGATTTAAATTTTTCTAAAAATTTATCTGTATATTCCGGGGCAACCCATTCTGTAATATATTTTCCGATAATTTCTTTATGAGTATAACCGAATAGTTCTTCTGAAAATTTATTTTGGTTTATACATATATTGTCATCAAATATTAAAATAGCTTCAAAAGTAGCATCTGATAATGATTGATAATTCTCTTCACTTTCTTTTAATGCTTTTTTACTTTCGATATTTGATTTTACATAATTCAAATACTCGTAACCTAATCCCGATAAGTTTGATACAAATGTCAGCATTGAAATTTGTTCCTCAGAAAAAAAATCAACAGAGCTACTGCCAAGTTCAATAACTCCGACCGGTTCAAAATGATACAATACAGGCAAACAAATAATTGAGTTAATGTTTTGGTTTAAATAATTCTTATGTTCATTGTCAAAACTTTTTGATATTATGGGTATGTATTTATATATTTTTGATTCATACGTTCTAATTAAATCCTTAAATTTATAATGTTTCTTAATCGCTTTTTTACCTGTTTTTGTAAATCCTTTTGAGTAAAATAATTTTAACGATTTTTCAAATGAATTAAAAAAATATAATTTAATAAAATCAACAGATACAATTTCTTTCACTATTTCTTCAATTGTTGAAGTAAGGTCATTCAGATTCTTTACAGATGATAATCTAAATGCGTAATTGTCTAATTTTGAGATTATTTTAAGATTATTATTCATCGTATTCTAATTTTAGATAAGCTTTAATTTTGATAATAATTCCATAATATTCATTTTTCAAAATCCAAATTCTTTTTTTTCAAAATTACGCTCATATTATTAGTATTATATGAGTAAAAAAGCTCAATGTTTTTTAGAAATACATTTTTAGTATTTATACTCAGTAACTGTTATTATATAGATTTTTTGATTGCTAAAAACGACTTTGTCAATAATTTTAAATATTGTTTACATTGCCTGACTGCCGGCAGGCAGGCTAAATTATTTCAGTGTTTCATTGTCATATTGCTGTTTTACAAGGACTTGAAATTGATGATGTAAGAGAAGTTAAGGCAACTTTCAGAAGTTTGAAATCAGATTTAAATTTAGGGCCGTCCATCATCAAAATGATGAATGAATTTAAGACATAGTTTTAAATTTAACTACACCGAATTTTTTGGGTTTTGAAAAATTGATATTTTATTTCTATTCAAAAATTACTTGAGATATAAAATCGGGGAAAAGCAATATTTTTTTTGAGTTGTTTTTTTCAATAATAAGATGTTCAAAGTCTTTAGATTTATGTTTTAAGTCGGTACTTTTCGCAGTTTGTATTAATATTTCTTTCAATTTATTAGGGACAGATATACCTGTTCGTACTCTTAAAAAGTTATAATCAGGCTGTGTTTTTGATAATAAAAACATAAGATCGTAAAAATCTCGTCCTTTTTTTCGGCTCAATAATGCTGTTGTCTTCATTGAGCAAAGCACATCATTCGGGGGGACAGGAAAATTGAAAACATAACCGCAGCCTTTCATTAAAATAATCTCGGGTTTATATTTAACACCTTGATCTTGGCTTTCAATTTTTATCAAAAACTTAGCATCTTTAAAAGGTGATAATCCGTTATTGTAAAGAAATTGCGGAAAAACGAGGTTTCTGCGATATGCAGTAAGTTTATCATCTTTTGATTTATCGTCCGCAATTACGTTTAATCCGGTGTTTTGCAGATGCTTTATAAGAGAATCGGTCATGTTAATAAATTCTGCCTTGCTCATGTTTTTATTATCGAAATCCAAATCTTCCGAAAAACGGTCAATTCCGTGAATCAACCTGAGGTTTGTTCCTCCGATAAAACAAAGATTTTTTGCAAATTTAGAGTTCGATAATCGGTTAAGCAACATAAACTGTATGTATTCTCGTATTAAGTGTACTTTCTTTGTTTTTTGTAAATTCTCCGGATAATACGATAATATTTGTTCAATATTTAACATAAATCATAAACTTTCAGTACTAACTTTATTCTTTTTTCCAATGCTTTATTCTTAAATTTTTCAAGATATTTTAACATTATGCATGTATCAATTTTAAGCATATTCTTATCAAAGCGTAATTCCGTTATTTCGAATTCATTGTTGTAAAAAGGGTACAGATAAAACAAATCAATA
>JAUVIG010000078.1 GCA_030592825.1 Chlorobiota bacterium
AAATCAGGTTACAGTGAAATGACAATGACCATTGTTCGACCAAAATGGTCAAGAACAGTCAGCTTTAAAAGCTGTAATAAAGGCTTGGATTATTCCATGACCTTGGTTACTGATCCGGTTAAAGAAAAAGGACAAACTTTTTTGAAGCGAAAAAATGAAATGTGGAGTTGGAACCCGAAGATCAGTCGATTGATTAAACTTCCGCCGTCAATGATGTCACAAGGTTGGATGGGATCAGACTTTTCAAACGATGACCTGTTAAAAGAGAGTTCAATTGTCGTTGATTACACACACAAAATTGTCGGGACAGAAACATATGCCGGAAAAACCTGTTACAAAATTCAACTAATACCAAAAGAAGATGCTGCTGTTGTGTGGGGAAAATTGGTCAAATGGATCACAAAAGACGGTTACCTCCAGTTAAAAACAGAATATTACGATGAAGACGGTTATCTTATTAAAACAGAAAAGGCATCGAAAATTAAGATGATGAGCGGCAGAGAGATACCAACTTATTTTGAATTGATCCCCAAAGATGAGCCGGGAAATAGAACCATCGTTGTTATGAATAAAGTCGTTTATGATATTAATGTTTCTGAAAGCTTTTTTTCTCAACAAAATATGAAAAAAGGTGTGAATTTACGATTTAATATTGATGATTGAATATTATATAATGTATAAGGAATTTTCTTTTAATTTGATAATTTTTTTGTGTTAATGAATATTCAATTAATACTAACATAATTAAGAAATGGATAAAAATGAATTAATAAAAAGAACAAAAAAATTTGCTCATAGATATGTGAAATTAGCTCTTGTATTACCTGATACAAAACTCGGGTTACATGTTCAAGGCCAATTGATCAGATGTTCAACTTCTGTTGCAGCAAATTACAGAGCTACATGTCTCGCACAATCTAAAAAAAGTTTTATAGCAAAAATTAGTATCGTCCTTGAAGAAGCTGACGAGACTGCTTTTTGGTTAGAATTTATTATTGATGAAAAATTAATGAAAAGAGAAAGAGTTTCTGATTTATTAAACGAAGCAGAAGAATTGACATCAATATTCTTTTCATCAAGAAAAACAGCGAGAGAAAACCTTTAATGAATTATAAAATAGTCAATATACAATCATAAATATTCATTTTCAACAATCAATTATCATGATACTAACCGTTGCTTGGCGAAATATCTGGCGAAATAAACGCAGAACATTAATCACTGTTGCTTCAATCTTTTTTGCGCTTTTCTTCGGATTATTAATTCGCTCTTTACAAATCGGGACTTTCGGAAAAATAGCAAATGATGCTGTTTCATCATATGTCGGACACATTCAAATACATCAAAAAGGATATTGGGAAGAAAAAATCATTAATAATGTTTTTGAACGAAATAATGAAATTGAGACAAAGATCCTTCAACATGAATCAGTCAAATCCATTGTTCCGCGAATTGAGTCTTTTGCTTTGGCTTCTGCAGGAGTAAGAACTAAAGGCTGTATGATTATGGGAATAGATCCTGATAGGGAAAATAATATGAGTAGTATTGCTTCTAAGATTACGGAGGGTCAATATCTTAAACAAGATGATATCGGTGCAATAATCGGAGACAAACTGGCTTCGTTTCTTGACTTAAAAATTGGCGATACCTTAGTTATGATAGGACAAGGCTATCATGCTGTGTCAGCTGCCGGTCTATATCCGATTAGAGGAATTGTTCATTTTCCTTCACCTGAACTAAACGGCCGTGCGGTTTATTTAACGCTTCCCATGGCTCAAGACTTTTATTCTTTAGACAATCAATTAACCAGTATGTCAATTTTGCTTAATGATAATGATGATATAGCTGAAGTAAAAAAGTACATTGGAGAAATCACCGGAGATAAAGAGTATGAAATAATGGATTGGAGAGAATTATTAGTTGAACTGCAACAATTGATCGAATCAAAACAGGTCAGCTCCAATTTTATGGTAGGCCTTTTATATATGATCGTCGGTTTTGGTGTATTCGGTACAATTGTTATGATGACGGCTGAACGTTGGAGAGAATTTGGCTTGCTGGCTGCTGTCGGCATGAAAAAAATAAGATTAATACTTACTGTTTTTATTGAAACGATTTTCTTAGGTTTCTTAGGTTTGCTTGCCGGCTTTGCTGTCTCATTACCAATAATGATTTATTTCTATAAAAACCCAATTATACTTGTGGGAGAAATGGCTGCAACTTACGAAGAAATGGGCTTTGAGGGTGTCATGGTAGCCTCTGTAGATCTTCCTTTCATGATCAACCAAATTATAGTTGTTGCCGTGCTGGTCCTAATTGCTGTCTGTTATCCTGTTTTTAAACTTATAAAATTAAAACCGGCTCAAGCTATGAAAGCCTAATTTGCTATTTGCTCCTAGCCTTTCGCTATTAGCAATAAAAAAAAATATTAACTCTCTTAGCTAAAAGCCAACGGCCAAAAGCTAAAAGCTAAATTTAAAAATTATGTTACTCTCAATTGCTTGGAAAAATTTGTGGCGGAAAAAATTACGGAGTTTAATCGTAATAATTGCCGTGACTTTAGGATTGATCGGTGGGATTTTATCTGCCGGAATAATGGCCGGAGCTTCTGATCAAGCTTTGCAAGATGCACTTAACGATTATGTTTCTGAAATTCAAATTCATCATCCGAACTATTCAGATAATTATGAGCTTAGGTATTTTATAGATAATTCAGATGAATTCAATGAATTCATATCAAATATTGAAGGTGTTAAGTCTGTTACTTCAAGAGTTAAGATTCTCGGGATGGCAAATTCTCCGGTTAATGCCGTAGGGTCATTTATTAATGCCGTTGATCCCGGAACAGAAAAAACCGTTACAAATATCTACAAAAGAATCGCTGATACGAGCGGTACTTATTTTGAATCCGAAAGAAAAAATCCGATTATCATCAGTCAAAGAACGGCTAAAAAGCTTAACCTTAAGTTAAACTCTAAAATCGTTATCACATTCACCGAAAATGATTCAACTTATTCCGGAGGGGCTTTCAGAGTTTGCGGAATATATAAAACCCATAATTCTGTATATGATGAAATGAATGTTTTTATAAGACGATCAGATCTTTCGAAAATATCATCTCTCCCGGAAAATATTTCTCATGAAACAGCAATAAGAGTTCCTGTTGATGAAGATATGGAAACCGTAAAAAATAAGATCCTTGAAAAATATCCCGATCTTTCCATATTAACATGGAAAGAATCTCAGGGCTACTTGGCAATGGCAAGTGAAATGATGGATAAAATGATCTATATTTTTTTGATCATCATATTATTGGCATTAGGATTCGGAATTGTAAATACCATGTTAATGGTGGTTCTTGAAAGAATAAAGGAAACAGGCATGTTGATGGCTGTTGGGATGAGTAAATTCAGAGTCTTTAAAATGATCATGTATGAAACCATCTTTTTATCGGCGGTGGGCGGTGTGGTAGGTATGCTGATCAGTGCAGGACTATTAAGAAATTGGGGGAAGAACGGAATTAACTTTCCGGGAATGGAAGAGGGTTTTGAACAATTTGGTTTTGCAACCCATATTTACCCGGCTTTAGAACCTGACTTTTATTTCACACTTAGTTTCTTGATCATTCTTACAGGCATAATTGCATCAATTTATCCCGCAAGAAAAGCCGTAAAAATGAATCCGGTTGAGGCAATAAGAACAGAGTAATAAATTGAATAATGATTATTGTATATTGAATATTAAATAACATAAAGAGTAATAAAAGAGATATAACTTAAAGTAGAAAAGTTACAAACAAAAAATATCAATTCTAAAAATTCAAATGAATATTATAATTAAACAGATTGAAGATCAATAAAATATTATTCAATTGTCAATAATAAATAATCAATTAAAATGGAGTATATAAAAATAGCATGGCGAAATATTTGGCGAAACAAACGCAGAAGCATTATCACAATGTCGTCAATTTTCTTTGCTGCTTTTCTGGCAATTGTAATGCGCTCTTTTCAGTTGGGAAGTTATGATGCCATGATCAACACAATGATCGAAAAATTTTCAGGCTACATACAAATTGAACATCCGGATTTTCCTGAAGATAAATCAATTGACAATATCATTGAATATTCCGAAGAAATCATTCAAAAGATACAATCGGTTGAAAACGTTAAAGGTGTTGTTCCGAGATTATCTTTTTTCTCATATGCCTATTCTGATGTTCAAAGTAAAGGCGTTATTCTGACAGGTATAGATCCTGAACTTGAAAACGACATGACCAAATTCAATGAACAGACAGCCTCCGTTAAATTAACAAAAGAAGCTATTAAACGTATAAAAAAAGATGGTGTTAGTGATGATTTAGCAAAAGCTCTTGATGAATATGAAAATAAATATTATTCAAATGATGATGTTTTAGCTTTTGAATTAGGTTTGGAAGATGAAGAAGATATTAAAAAATACCTTCCTGTCATAAAAAAACATGCCGGATATAACAGTAAGCAATTATCAAAAAATGACGATGGTGTATTGATCGGTTCAAGATTAGCAAACTACTTAAAATTAAATGTTGGCGACAGTATCGTTTTGATGGGTTTGGGCTATCACGGAAGCAATGCAGCAGAAATATTTCCGATAAGAGGTGTTATCATCATTCCTAACCCGCAATTAGACGGTATGATGATTTATGGAGCCTTACATCATGTACAAGAATACTTTTCAGCTTATGAAATGTCTGAAAACGGCAAAAATAAACGGCTTTTATCGTCATATGGCATTAATTTATATAATAAAGACGATGAAAGTATAGAAAAAACAAGGGATGATATTATCGAAATCATAGGGAGAGACGATATGTTAGTAAGAGGCTGGAAAGAAGCAAATAAAGAATTGAGCAATCAAATAAAATCTGACGATGAAGGAGGCAAAGTAATGATAGGATTATTATATGTGGTTATAGCTTTCGGTGTATTCGGAACAGTGTTGATGATGATTGCTGAAAGAAAAAGAGAAATGGGGGTAATGATTGCTGTCGGGATGAAAAAATTTAAGTTAAGTATCGTCATTACTTTGGAAATGATATTTATGAGTTTTTTAGCGTTATCAGCAGGAATTGTTGCCAGTATTCCAATTGTCGCTTTTGGGCATTTATATCCGATCAGAATAAAAGGGGAAGCAGCAGAAATGATGGCAACTTACGGAATGGAACCGATCTTGCCGTTTGCCTGGTTTGATATGTATTATTTGAATCAGGTATTTGTAGTTGGTGTTATTTTGTTGGTGGTTATGATATACCCGGTTATTTCAATTATGAGGATTAAGGTAATAGATGCGTTGAGGGCCTAGAAATGATTATTAAAAAAAGAAAGAGTAAACGATTTATTGACAGAAGCAAAAGAATTAACAGCAATATTTATTTCATCAAGAAAGACAGCTCAGCAGAATTTGAAACATTAATCAATAGTCATTAATCATTAATCAATTAAAAGATGTTAATATCAGTAGCTTGGAAAAATGTTTGGAGAAATAAACTCAGAAGTTTAGTCGTTATATTTGCTGTAATGATTGGGCTTCTTGCCGGCTCATTCGGCGTTGCTCTTATGGAAGGAGTGGCCAAAAAAAGAGCAAAGTCTGCCATACATAATGAAATATCTCACATTCAAATTCATCATCCGAAATTTCAAGAAAATTTTGAAGCAAAATTTAATATCAAAAGTGCTGACGAACTAATCTCTGAAATATATAAAGACCCTGAAGTTGTCGCAATTACAAGCAGAATGGTCGTTTCCGGAATGATCAATACATCCGGAGGAAATACAGGAGCATTCATATATGGTATTGATCCGGAAACAGAAAAGCAAGTAACTGATATTCACACTTATATCAAAGATTCAATCGGCAACTATTTTGAAAACGATAAACGAAATCAAATTTTGATCAGTGAAACAACTGCAAAAAAATTAAAGTTGGATCGCTATAAATTATCACAAAAAACAATAAACGCCCTTTTATCTGCAGCTTTTCCCGTAAAAGATACTATAGCTCTTTATTCGATTTTAGATAAACAATTCAGATCTCAAAAAAATTATTTTGATAAATTGAGAGAACTCATAAATCCGGATCTCGTTGAAGAATTTCAATTCATATTCATCAAATACTCAATTCTTTTTAAAGAAAGAGCAAAGATTGTTATAAACCTTCAAGATTATAACGGTCAAATAACCGGGGATAAATTCAGAGTAACAGGTATTTACAAAACGTCTAACAGAATGTTTGATGAAAAGACTGTCTTTGTGAATAAAAAAGATTTGGCAGCTCTTACCGGTTATAATGAATCAAAACCTCATGAAATTGCTGTGCTTCTTGAAGACAGAAGTACAGCAAAAAACTATGCTGAGGTGTTAAGAGAAAAATATCCGGATTTGAAAATTGAAAGTTGGGGGGAAATTGACCCAATGGTCATTATGATTGCGGAATATCTGGAAATTTTTAATTACTTCTTGATCGCTTTTATTCTTGCTGCATTAGCATTTGGTATTGTTAATACTATGTTGATGGCAATTATGGAAAGAACTAAAGAACTGGGAATGTTGGCTGCAATAGGCATGAACAGAAAACGAATTTTCAGCATGATAATGCTTGAAACAATCTTTTTAACAATTGTCGGTGCTGTTGTCGGTTTGGTTGTTAACTACGGTATTATTTCCTATTTGTCTGAAAAAGGAATTGATCTGACAAAACAAATGGGAGAAGCCTTTGAAGCTATCGGTTATGATACAATGATCTATCCTGAAATGGGCTTAAATTACTATATCGGTATTACTCTGTTAGTCATTTTTGCAGCAATTTTATCATCTGTATATCCGGCACTAAAAGCAATAAAACTAAACCCGGCAGACGCCGTTCGAACAGATGCCTGATTTCGAATTTTTGAACGTTCGTTATTTTACGGACTTCAAAACATCATATTATAAAAAACTAATAAAAGCAACACACAAAATAACAATGAATCAATTTAACAATGCAACAATAGAGCAATTTTAACAATTTAACAATTTAAAGACATGAAAATAATTGAAGTAACAAACTTGCACAAGATCTATAACAGCAGTGAAGTAAAAGTACATGCTGTAAGAGGTATTGATCTTAGCTTTGAACAAGGAGAGTTCACAGCAGTTGTCGGTCCTTCAGGATCAGGAAAAACAACCTTCTTGAATATGATGGGCGGACTTGATAATCCTACGGAGGGTAAAATTTTTATTGACGGTATAAATATCGGAGAACTCAAATCTTCAAAATTAACTGACTTCAGAATGAAGAACATAGGTTTCGTATTTCAGGCTTATAACTTGATTCCGGTTCTGACAGCGAAGGAAAATGTTGAGTTCATTATGCATTTACAAGGTCGGTCTAAAAATGAAAGAAACGAAAGAGCAATATCATTATTGGAACAAGTCGGCTTAGGTGATCGGATAAACAGCAGGCCAAACAAATTGTCAGGCGGACAGCAACAAAGAGTTGCCGTTGCCAGAGCATTAGCTTCAAAGCCAAAGTTTATTTTAGCCGATGAACCAACTGCAAATCTTGACAGTGACTCGACAGCTAATTTGCTGGATATCATGGAAAATTTAAATAGGGAAGAAAACATAACTTTTATTTTCTCAACCCATGATGCTCGGGTCGTAAAAAAAGCCAGACGGGTGGTTACTATTGAAGACGGTAAGGTTGTAAGCGACCTTACTAAATAGAAAGGGTTTAATAATTTCATAATTCACTGAAAGATGAAAAAGGCGTTTTTTTCAATGCTGATAATATTCACTGTAACGACAGGAATATTTGCACAAGAAGAAGAAACAGAGAAAAAATATTCCTTGAACGGATATATAACCAACATGCAATCTGTTTTGATCTGTGACAGCATAGACGGAAATTGGATTAATGACAACCTCATTCATAACCGTCTTAATTTCAATTGGTATCCTAAAGATTATTTATCTTTTGATATTAGTGCAAGAACAAGATTTTTTTCAGGAGATATGGTGAGACAAGATCCTTTATTTAGTGAAAATATGTCAAAAGACAATGGTATTATCAGTATGAATCGGAACATCTTTTCAGAAAACTCCTTTTTATTGAACTCTCAAATTGACAGAGCTTATATCGCTTTTGAAAAAGGCAACTTAAACGCAACTCTCGGCCGACAACGCATAAACTGGGGAAGAAGCTTTGTTTGGAACCCCAATGATATTTTTAACAGCTATTCCTTTTTTGATTTTGACTATCCGGAAAAACCCGGTTCCGATGCACTTCGTATTCAATATTATACAAGTGCAACCTCATCTGCAGAACTTGTTGTAAAAGCCGACAGTGCAAAAAAAGTTTCCGGTGCAGGATTGTTTAAATTTGCTGCCGGAGGTTACGATTTTCAGATCATAGCCGGCATGATCAATGAGCAGGATTATGTGATCGGTACCGGCTGGGAAGGTAACATAAAATCGGTTTCATTTAAAGGGGAGGCAAGTTATTTACACCCTAAAACAAATTTTAAAGATACGACCGGAGTCGTTGTTGCAAGCGCTTCATTAAGTTATTTCTTTTCAAACTCTTTAATGCTGCAAGGCGAGTTTCTTTATCTCGGATCCGGAACAATTGATTATGAAATTGATTCTGTAACAGGGCTTGTTAATGTTGACCTTGTTAACCGGGATTTAAGTGTTAAAAATCTGTCCGTTTCAAAATACAGTCTTTTTGGAAGCATCAGCTATCCGATAACCCCCCTGCTTAATGCCTCTCTTTCTGCAATATATTACCCTGACCTTAATGGTTATTATTTCGGACCAAGCTTAACTTATTCTTTGGCAGACAACTTAGACTTTGCAGTAATTGCTCAAACATTCAGGATTAAGGACTTTAATGATTTTAAACTTTCTTTTGCTTTTCTTCAATTAAAGTATAACTTTTAAAAACCCTTGCTGCTTCGCTTTTTGAATCTTTTTTATATTTTTGCAAAACTTATACAAAATTAATTAAAATGATCGTTTAAAGTTTTATGCAAAAAGGAAATAACATTTATACAGTATTTGACCTTATTATAAACAAAGAACAAAAAGAAAAACTTTTAAATCAAAGGGCTAAAGTTCTTTGGTTTACAGGACTTTCAGGATCAGGAAAAACAACATTAGGCGCATCCGTTGAAAAAGAATTATTCAACAAAGGATACCTTACACAAATTCTGGACGGAGACAACATACGATCCGGTATCAACAGAAACCTTAAGTTTACAGAAGAAGACAGGGTTGAAAACATTAGAAGAATAGCCGAAGTAACCAAATTGTTCTTAAATTGCGGTGTTATAGCTATTAATTGCTTTATCAGCCCGACTAAAGAAGCTCGTGATATGGCAAAAAGTATCATCGGTAAAGAGAGCCTCATCGAAGTATATGTCAGTACACCTATAGAGATTTGCGAACAAAGAGATACAAAAGGTTTGTATGCAAAAGCCAGAAAAGGAGAAATTAAGAATTTTACAGGTATAAGTTCTCCGTTTGAAGTTCCCGAAAATCCGGATATTATTGTCAACACAGCAGAGTTGACCCTTGAAGAATCAACTCAAAAAATATTAGACTTTCTTATAAAAGAAATTACTTTGTAAAAAATGTCATTTAATACAACAAACACAAGTATATTTGATTTTTCTGAACATCTTTTTTGGGATGTTGATATAAATAATATGTGTCTTGAAAAAAACAAAAAATTTATTATTCATCGCGTTTTGGATTACGGATTAATAAATGACTGGCAAATAATTTCCGCCTGTTACGGAATTAATCATATTGCAAAAGCAGCAATAACAATCAAAGATTTAGACAAAAAATCAATGACTTTTATTTCATTGCTCTCAAAAATACCGAAAGAAAAATTTTTATGTTACACTACACAGCAGTCGACTCCAAAACACTGGAACTTTTAAAAAAACTGCAACAAATACCGGCTTTTTCTGATTTGCGTTTAGTCGGAGGTACAGCTTTAGCTTTACAAATCGGACACAGAAAATCAATTAATATAGATTTATTCGGTAATATAATCTCTGATCAACTTACAATTTCAAAGGAATTAGATAAATTTGGAAAAGTAAGCATTTTAAAACGGTCAGAAAATATAAATATTTACATTATTGACGGTATAAAAACTGATATTGTAAATTACCATTATAAGTGGTTAGAAAAGCCTGTAATAACAGACAATTTGTTGCTTGCCGGGAAAAAAGATATTACTGCAATGAAACTTGCTGCGATGACAGGGCGAGGAACAAAAAAAGATTTTATAGATTTGTTCTTTTTATTGCAAGACTATACGCTTAAACAAGCATTAGACTTTTATACTCAAAAATATCATGACGGTTCAAAATTTCTTGTTTTAAAGAGTTTATCATATTTTGAAGATGCAGAACAAGAAGAAGAACCGATAATGCTTACATTGATAAGCTGGGAAAAAATTAAAGATTTTATTAAGAAAAGCTTACAGAATTATTTGAATAGTAATAATATTTAACTTTTTGCGTATATAATTAATTTGTAAAAAAGACTTCTAATATCTTGTTTGACAATGCGAAAGCTAACAAATTGAGTTTAAATGTATTAAAAAAAATAATGCCGAGAGAACTATATATGATACAATTTTTTACAGCATGAAAAAAACACTTGTTACAGGAGCAGACGGCTTTATCGGCTCTCATCTTACAGAACTTTTGTTAAAGAAAGGCAACAAAGTAAAAGCGTTATCTCAATATAACTCTTTTAACTATTGGGGTTGGTTAGAAGACATTCCTCAAAATAAAAATTTAGAAGTAATATCAGGTGATATCAGAGACCCTCATTTTTGTAAAGAAATTACAAAAGATATTGATGTTATTTTTCATCTTGCAGCACTAATTGCTATACCATACTCATATGCAGCTCCGGATTCTTATGTAGATACCAATATAAAAGGAACACTGAATATTTGTCAAGCGGCAAAAGAAAACAGAGCATCAAGGGTTATACACACCTCAACATCAGAGGTTTACGGAACGGCTCAATATGTCCCGATTGATGAAAACCATCCCAAACAAGCACAATCTCCTTATTCTGCCAGTAAAATAGGAGCAGACTCAATGGCAATGAGCTTTTACAACGCCTTTAACTTACCTCTTACTATTGCACGTCCGTTTAATACATATGGTCCGCGTCAATCTGCAAGAGCAATTATTCCTACAATAATTTCACAAATTGCTGCCGGTAAAAAGCAAATTAAACTTGGCGATTTAAGACCGACACGAGATTTTAATTTCGTAAAAGATATTTGTAACGGTTTTACAGCACTTGCTAAAAGCGATGATGCTGTTGGAAAAGAAATAAATATTGCATCAAATTATGAAATTTCAATGAAGGATACATTAGATTTAATAAAAAAAATAATGAAATCTGATGTTGATTTTATTACAGAAGACCAAAGATTAAGACCTGAAAATTCTGAAGTATTCAGACTTTGGGGAGACAATACTTTAATAAAAAAACTGACAACCTTTATTCCTGAATATTCAATTGAAAGAGGATTAGAAGAAACAATAAACTGGTTTACAAAACCTGAAAATCTAAAAAAATACAAAACAAACATTTACAATGTTTAGCAAAATCTAATTACCGGCTAAACTCTGTTTTATTAAAAAATCGTGCAGAAAGAGATAAATTTCTTAATTTTACCAACAAAAACGAAATAATGACTCGACCTGTATGGGAGCTTATGAGCAGACTTAAAATGTTTAAAAACTGTCAAGTTGAAAATATTGATAATACAGAATGGTTGGCAGACAGAGTCGTTAATATTCCGAGTAGTGTAATCAAATAAAGAACAAAAAAAAAAAAAACAAATTATCTAACTTAATATCCAAATCATTTTAAGTAGCCGGAAAAAAAGAAATATACGGAACCCGAAAA
>JAUVIG010000516.1 GCA_030592825.1 Chlorobiota bacterium
ACAATATAATCACCGTCAGGATGAAAAGCAAGCCCCTTAACTGAATCAAAACCTTCAAGTGTTAAAATCGGTTCTCCGGTATTCATACTCCAAAATCTTACATCTCCGGAGTTCAGAAGACTTGCAAGAATTTTTCCGTCAGGGCTGAAACAAATATGACTTTCCATATATTGTGCATGTCCGGATAAGGTGTGTACTAATTCAGTAGTTCTGACATTCCAAATCCTAACAATATCATCATGGCTGCTGCTTGCAATCAATTTTCCGTCGTGGCTGAAACAAAGTTCTGTTATACTATCTTCTTGTCTGTCTGAAATAATTGATCTTTTATTTGTATTTAAATCAATTAATTCAATTTCACCTGAATATAAAGCATTTGCCAATAAATTTTCTTTCGGATGAAAGCAAATCGGTACTGTTGTTTTAATTGTTTTCTCAAGTTTCCATGTTTTTACATTCCAAAACAGTGTGTTGTCATAACTTGTAACTGCGAGATATTTACTATCAGGACTAAATATTGCATTACGAGCATAATTCTTGCCTTTTTTTATAGTACATATTTTTTTTCCGGAATTTAAGTCATAAACCAATGCCTTTTTATCATGTGTACCGGTGCAGGCAATATATTCTCCGTTTTTACTGATTGAAATATTTTTAGGAGGAAATTCTATTTTATTAATAGTCAATATAACTTCTTTCTGTTTTATATTGATAATTCTCAAGGTTTTATGCATGAAAAATGCAGCTGTAATAATTTTCTTTCCGTCAGGGCTTACTGCTAATGATTCTATAATTTTTTTTGCATTTATTCTTTCAAACCTCTCGGTATTTTGATAAGATATTTGCTTGTGTTTCTTAATATTTGTAACATCAGTAAGTGTTTCAAAATTAAAAGAATGCTCTTTTGATAAAATTTGTCCTGCTTTTTCAATATCCTTATAATTATTGGTTTTTAAAAGATTACCGGCTTCCGTCAATAATGGTATTACAAGGCTTGTTTCTTTAGCCTTTTCTTTACATTGCTTAAAAATTTCTTTTACTTCAACTGCTTTTTTCAATTCACTCTTTAAGATAAGAATATCTTCATATGTTTGTTGGACTTTATCATAACTTATGTTTCGAAGAAACCTGTTTTTATTACCGATATCAAAATGTAAACCTTTAATTAATACAATTTCTTTTGAATATGCTTTTACCAAGTCAGAAAATTCATTTTCAATATTTTCTGTGATACTTTGAAAAGTAGTTTTAAAGGTTTCTTTTATATTTTTTACAGAAGTCGGACTAATTTCGTTTTTAATGTTGTATTTATTTACAAAATCCTCTAAAAAATTTTCAAATGTTTCTTCTATAAAATCATTGAAAGATTTTGAAGATTCCGGAATTCTTAAAGCAATTGTTTGATTTTTAATAAACATATCAGACAGCGTATTATCAATACCTATACTTTGAAAATAGCTGTAAGTAGATTTAATAACATTATAATGCAAATTGTTCTCTTTATCAAGTGAGATTACCTCTATCTCAATATCACCGGCTGATAATTCTGTCAGAAATTCTTTGACAGCTTTTAAGGAGCTTTTGTTTATTTTGGTGTAAGCATAAACTTTATAGTCTTCAAAGCCACCGTCTGCATTTTCATTAACGGAAAGTTTTTGATATAATATTTTTAAAATCCTGTCAGCTTCCTCCTTATTTTTTATATGCCTTAAAGCAAATTCATAGCTGAAAATAAACAGTTTAATATCTTTCTCTGTTGAACTGTCCCATAAATCAAATATTAAATGAGAAAATGCCAAGGCAGTGGGTTTTATAATATCATCCGGTTCAGCAAAATTATATGATTTCAGACCAATTGATACAGGATGTTCGTGTAAAAAGAATCGAATTATTGCATCTGCAACAAAATCAATTCCTTCTTGACTGTATAACTTTACAATACGATTAAATGCAGAACGCTTGCTTCTGTCACCGGCATACAAGTTTAATATCCATTCCATAAAATCATCACGGTTCTCTTCATCTTCAATTAAATCAGCATACCAATTCTTTTCATTAAGGATGTAATCTCTTAAGTCAAATACTGAATTAATTTTATAAGTCCCAAATATCAGAGTTTTTTCAGAATACTCGCCCACACCGGTTTTTAAGACTTCTTTTTTATAATATACATCAACACTTTTGCCTTCTAACCAATTTTTGACTTCCTTTTCGCCCCATCTCAAATTAAAATCAACAAGTGTTAATCCTTCAATCAGTTTATTAATTCTTTCGTATTTCGGATTGAAATCAATTATCGGTTTTGCTTCGAATTGTCTTTCAATAATTTGTTTAAGCTTTGAATGACTTAAACTTTTTGGATTACTTTCATCCAAAAGTATTTTTTCGGGATAAAATAAATGCAGTAATATCATTCCGAAAGAGTAGTAATCGTTTTTTTCGGAAATAAAACCGCGAGCTTGTTCGGGCGGTAAATAAAAATCAGTTCCTTTTACTGTTGTGGTTTTGCGCGATTTTTTCTCTGCATCAAATTCAAATGTCTTTGCAGAGCCGTAATCGCCTACGACAATTTCTACTTGTTCTTTATCAAGATAAAAGACATTTTGCGGTTTTAAATCGCAGTGATAAATACGGTTTTCATGCAACTTTAAAATTCCTTTGAAAATTTGAGGAATAACTTCTTTTTCTGTAAAATCAGGAGTATATTTTTCTTTCATGTTTTTTACATCCAACAAATCAAGCCCGTGTGCAAAATCTAAAATTTCAAAACAATATTTTCCTTTGTATTTGTTTATGCCTGTTCCGTAATCAATCAGATTTAATATGTCTTCATCGTCAATTGCTTTAATCCTTGTTAAAGCCTCTGTATTTGGTTCATTTTCAGCGTTATTAAACTCGAAGTATAATTTTAATGCAAGGATTTTTTGTACATCATCTTCAATTTTATATATAACTGCTTCGCCTGTACTTTCTGAAATAATTTCAATAATTTTGTACTCTTTATTGTTCAGAATAATATTATCACCGGCTTTTATATTATG
>JAUVIG010000339.1 GCA_030592825.1 Chlorobiota bacterium
GCAAACAGCTTATTAAATCTCGTTGAAAATTTATTAAATTGGGCAAGGACACAAACACATAAAATCTCAATAAATTCTGAAAGTTTTGATTTGAATTTAATTATTGATCAAAATATCAGTCTGTTGAAATTCAATGCTGATAAGAAAAATATTCAAATTACAAATAATATTAAGAAAGGTACAATTATTATTGCAGATATAAATCTTCTGACAACAGTTATCAGGAACTTACTTGCAAATGCGATTAAGTTTACCGAAAAGAACGGATATGTTGAAATTAATATGAAAGAAAAAACGAATTGTTTTGAAGTATATGTTTCAGACACAGGAATAGGTATAAGTGATGAGGATTTGAAAAAGTTATTCAGAATTGATATTGATACAACTTCTGTCGGAGATTCATCGGAAAAAGGAACCGGACTCGGACTAATTTTGTGCAAAGAATTTATAGAAATGAACGGAGGTACTATAAGAGCTGAAAGTGAACCGGAAAAAGGGAGCTCATTTATTTTTACGGTTAAGAAAGGAACTGTGTAAGATTAGATTGATTTAGATTGAAAAAGATTGATTTAGATTGAAAAAGATTGATTTAGATTGAAACAATACAATTATGAGTCCACTCCGAAAATGAAGTTTTCGGAAATTAGAGGTAATTTGATAAAGCATAACAGCCGGATTTACAGCGTTTTAATATTTAATAAAATTCGTGCATTCGTGGCTTTTTACTTTTCGGAGTGTACTTAATTATGAAATAATATAACAATTCAACAATGCAGCAATGTAATAATTTAGCAATGTAACAATTTAGCAATGCAACAATATAACAATGTAAATAATGAATGTAATAATTGTAGATGACCACCAAATTGTAAGAGACGGTATATCTGTGCTGTTAATGAAAACCGAAGATATTAACATTATCGGGGAAGCATCTAACGGAGAGCAACTTTTACTTCTCTTAAAGAAAATAATTCCTGATATTATAATTTTAGATATTTCTATGCCTAAAATATCAGGAATAGAACTAAGCAAGATTATAAAAGAAACATATCCTCAAATAAAGATTGTAATTTTTTCCTCTCATACTGAAGGTGAAAA
This sequence comes from Chlorobiota bacterium, assembly GCA_030592825.1. Lineage (GTDB taxonomy): Bacteria > Bacteroidota > Bacteroidia > Bacteroidales > JAADGE01 > JAADGE01. The sequence goes on from JAUVIG010000339.1 coordinate 1,099, forward strand.
TGTAGTGCATGCATTGGAAGCCGGAGCAAAAGGTATTCTTCCGAAAAATACAATAAGAGAAGAACTTATTGAAGCCTTAAGGAGTGTGTATGGCGGCAAGGAATTCATTAGCAAATATATACCGTACAGCACCTTTGTTAATCATATTAAGAGCACTAAAGCTCAGAAAGACAGTAAAAAAGTATTGGAAGATGTTCTTTCAATTCGTGAAATTGAGATATTGAAATTAATTGTTGACGGAAAAAGTAATAAAGAAATATCAGAACTGTTATTCATCAGTCAAAGAACAGTTGAAAAACATAAAAGTAATATTCTTAATAAATTAGAAATGAAATCTGTAGTTGATTTAGTAAAATATGCAATAAAAAACAAACTTACTGATATTTAATGATAGAATGATTTAATAATTAAACAATGTATCAATGTAACAATTTATCAATGCAACATACGTATTTCACGTATTAATTTAAGAAAACTACGTATTATTTTATAAATATTTATGATGTATTTTTGTAGCAATACAACTAATTCAAGGCCTAACCAAAACATAGAATTATGAAAGCAAAATATTTAATACTTAGTATTTCTTTTTTTCTGATTTTCGGAAATTTATATTCACAAGATTGTGAAGCTTGGTTTTATCCGTATTATGATAATGCTGACCCTTTTACCGTTCATTTTCAAGACGGTTCAATACCTCAAGGTGCAATAGTATCATGGGAATGGGATTTCGGTGACGGAAATATAAGTTCGGATCAAAATCCGTCTAATACGTATGTTGTCGAAGGAAAACATATAGTTACTTTGACCATTAATACAGGAACTTGTACAGATATTTATGAAGACAGTGTATTTATTAACTCTGATTTTGTTGAGAATTGCGTTGCTGATTTTTATTATGAAATAGAAGGTATGGGTTTTAAAAGCGTAAATTTTTATGATAATTCGCATTCTTCAGAAATAATTGATTCTTGGCAATGGGATTTTGGTGACGGAAAAACAAGTACAGAGCAAAATCCGGTTAATATTTATGAACTTGATACTACTTATCTCGTTAATTTATTTATAACAGCCGGTGAATATTCAGATTCAGCAGCCTATTATGTATCAGTCGGTGATAATTTTTATCAAGGAGACTCTTGTCTCGCTATGTTTTCATATGAGCAACTTGATCCGGCAGGTTATACATTTCAATTCTATGACGGATCTTATGTCCCCGGAGATACTGTTCAGTCGTATCTTTGGAATTTCGGTGAAAATAATACAAGTAGTGAGGCAAACCCTGTTTATACCTTTCCCGAACCCGGTGAATATGAAGTTTCGTTGATGATTAACGGAGAAGGATGCAACAGTAATTATTTTACCTATGTCTTTGCCGGAGAAAACAATTGGTATCCGGAAGAATGCCAAGCTTTATTTTGGTTTACGATTGATTCCGGTAATTACTTGGCATATCAGTTTTATGATTTTTCATACGGCAATAATGAAATACTTTCATGGTTTTGGGATTTCGGTGACGGTGAAATAAGCACACAACAAAGTCCTTATCACGAGTTTGAAACAGACGGAGTATATGAAACAAGTCTGACTGTTATTACAGAAAATTGCGAAAGCACATTTCCTTTGGAGTTAAATGTTTATGAAAACAGTCAAGCAGGAGACTCATTGATGCCTCTGTTTTATCCTGAAGTAGCCGGTGACATTGTTTATTTTCATAATCTGACAAGAGGCAATGCCGACAGTTGGTTTTGGGATTTTGGTGACGGCACAAGTTCAACTTCACATAGTCCTGATCATTCATATGCCGTACCGGGAATTCATGAAGTTGCATTGTCTGCTTATAAAGGAACAACTGTAAATACAATTGTTATCAGGTTTAGTACAGCAGTTGAAAAAGCCGGTAATTCAGGTAAAGGAATTGAATATGCCTATTATTATCCCGGAGGTATTAGCAATGTTGAAATCATAGAATCTTTATCATTTTCTGTTTATCCTAATCCCGCAAATAGTCGTTTGACAATAAAATGTTCAAATGAAAAAGCTAAGCTGCAAATTTATGATATTACCGGAAGATTAATGCTTGAAGAAAAAAATGCTAATTCTGAAATTAATATCGAAAGATTACCTGCAGGTTTGTATCTCTTGAAAATAATTGATAAAGATATTTCGGGAACCGTTAAGTTTATTAAAAAATAATATGAAACGTCCCCCGAAAAAATCGGGGCAGGCTATGATTAATTTTAAACACACACGAACATGATTATTATGCAAAATCTATTGATAACCCGGACGTTGAGTGTTATGGATGTTCCCTGTCTGCCGATAGGCAGGCATACGGTCTTTAAAATAATATAAAAATTAACGGATGAAAACAATAATTTTAACATCAACCTTGTTATTGATTTTCAGTTATTCTAATGCTCAAGTTAACAAAAAGGTGTTATTGGAAGAGTCTTCGTATGCAACTTGCGGAAATTGTCCTGAAGGTGCTGTTTGGATGGACTCAATTACTACTGAGTTTCCAAATGTAATATGTGTTTCTCATCACATTTATGCTGATGCTGTGACAATTCCTGAAAGTGTAAGTTGGTCAGATGATTTAGCTCCCGGTGCACCTTTAGCTTGTATTGACAGAGTGGATTTCGGAACTACCGGCACTGTGTATGAACTCACTTCAGAATGGAGAGATAAAGTTATTCAGCAATTGGCAACAACGGCTGTAGTAGGTGTCAGTATTACAGGAAGTTACAATACCGTTACAAGAGAGATAAATGTTACTGCTGAGGCAAATTTTACATCTTCCCCTTCATCCGGTGATTTAAGAATTAATGTATTTGTTGTGGAGGATAGTGTTACCGGTACAGGTTCCGGTTATGATCAAGTAAACTATTATAACACAGTTATCGGACATCCGTACTATGGTGCAGGAGACCCTATTGTTGGATATGTTCACCAACATGTTATTCGTGCTTTTCTTTCGGATATATGGGGAACTGCAGGAGTAATCCCGTCAAACCCTTCAATATATACGCCTTATTCTCAAAACTACAGCTATACAATTCCCTCAAATTTCAATGAGAATCAGATTAGTATTGTTGCATTTGTAAGTTACTACAATGCAAGTATCAGTCAGCGTGAAGTTTTGAATGTAAATATAATTAATTTAGATGAACTTTCACCAACATTTACGAATGACCTTAGCCAAGATAAGCATTCCGTTTTCATTTATCCGCAGCCTTTCAGTGATTTTACAACACTGACTTTCAGTAATTCGAAAAACGAAAGCCACACGTTGCTGCTTTACGATGTCCAAGGACGGTTGGTAAGGACAGTAACAAATATCACAACCGACAAGGTAGAAATAGCCGGAAAAAACCTTACAAGCGGGATTTATTTTTTCATGTTGCGAACACAAGATTTGATACAAGCAACCGGAAAATTGATAGTTGAATAGACGAAACTAAAAGCACCTGCCTGACGAC
>JAUVIG010000099.1 GCA_030592825.1 Chlorobiota bacterium
AAGAAAAAAAAGATGATATTCTTGCCGAAATATATAATTTAATGGGTTCGGCACACGGCACATTGAGTAATTACGACAGTTCCTTATTATATTTTAACAAAGCTCATTTTTATTATATTCAATTAAATGATACTTTGTCTCTCTCAAAAATTTACGGAAGTATAGGATTGGTATATACTAAAAAAGGAGACTATAATAAAGCCACTAAATATACTTTAAAGTCTTTAAAACTCTCGGAACAAATAAATAATATTAACCAAATCGGATGGGCAGCAAACAGCCTGGGAGGAATATACTGGTATTTATATAATGATACTATGGCATTAAAGTATTATAAAAAATCATTGAAAATTTACAGCGAATTGAATGATGTTTTTGGTATTGCAAGTGCAAATATGAATATTGGCGGTGTATTTCAAGAAAATGAAAAATATGATGAAGCAATAGCACACTACAAAAATGCTTTAACATCTTTTGAAAAATTTAATGAAAATCGCGGAATTTCCGCCGCTTTGGTAAACTTTGGAAGTGCATATTTCAGCAAAGGTGATTATAAAAAATCACTTTATTATCTTGAAAAGGCTCTTTTATTAAACAAAGAGTTGGCAAACAAATGGAGATACGCAAATATCTTGCACAGAATAGGGAAAGTATATTACCAACAAGGTAAATATAATAAGGCTTATAAATATTATAACGAATCTCTTAATAAAGCGAAACAAATTGATGCAAATAAAATTGTTACAGATTGCTACAGAAATATCTCTTTGGTTGATTCCGTTTCAGGAAACTATCGTGAAGCATACAAGCATTTTAAATTATACACTGAAATAAAAGATTCACTTTTTAATATTGAAAGCAGTAAGCAAATTACTGAAATGCAAACAAAATATGAAACAGAAAAAAAAGAACAGGAAAACATTATACTGCGAAAAGAAATTGAAATAAAGGAAGTTAAAGAACAAAAACACAAAATTTTCCGGAGATTTTTGTATATTTTATTATCTGTCTTGTTTCTGCTTATTGTATTGTTATTTATTATGTTCAGGATAAAAGCCGATTCTTTAAAAAAAACAAAGTTGATATTGAAAAAAGAAAAACAACTTGCTGAAATAGAAATAAAAAATAAAGAAAATGAAAATAAGGTATTATTCGCTGAAAAAAAACGTGAAGAAGCTGAAAATTCAATGTTACTGGAAGAGTTAAAAGCAGAACAGGAAATAAACCGGCTTGAAAAGGAAAAATATGAAGCTGATATTCTGCATAAAAATCAGGAATTAACCACATTGACAGTACAATTTATTAATAAGAATGAGACTCTCGGTAAAATAAAAAGAATACTTTTTACTGAAAATACTAAGTTTTCACCTGATTATAAAACATGTAATAAAAAAATATTTTCAATTATTAACAGTAACATAGATAATGATATAGACTGGAAAAATTTTAGGCTGCGTTTTAATGAAGTACATCCGGATTTTATGGATAATATACTTGACAAACATTCCGGTTTAACTTTGAATGAACAGAAACTGTGTGCGTACTTAAAAATTAACCTAACATCAAATGAAATATCACAGATAATGAATATTACTATTAGCTCGGTCGGGAAAAACAGGCAACGATTAAGAAAAAAACTTGAAATTGACCCCGAATCTGAACTAAAAGATTATATCCAAGCCATATAATAAAATATAATAAACGTCATATTTTATTTGCAGTAAAAGAATCAAAATCTACCGTAACCTTACCAAGAACTAACAGCTTTCCCCGGCATTCATAACACGGTGATTGTTAATTGTTTGCAATTTATTTTCGCGATGTCCTACCATTTGTCCTACCTGTTTTTTTTATAAAACAAAATTGTCAGCTTATTTTTGTGCATAGAATTACAGTGCTTAATTTTTTAACAAACTAAAATATCATATTGCTGTTTTCGGTCTTGGAAACAAAAAAACAGAAAAACTTATTATTTAATTTAAATTCATAATTATGAAAAATCGAAACATTATCTTATTAATTGCTTGTATTTTGTGTTTTTCGTTTATACAAAATCAAACTTACAGTCAAAACATCAGTAATTTAAAAAAATTTTCAAAAAAGAATGTAAAGAATAAAATTAATACTGTTAAGAACGGGGAATCTACAACTTTTGAAAATGAAGTAAAAAAAGACGAAACTACTGTAAAAACAGGAGGAAAAAATGATGAAAAGACAGTTAAACCGACAGGAAAAATAATCTATGTTACCAAAACAGGAAGTAATAAAAATCCGGGAACAAAAGATTCTCCGTTAAAAAATTTAGACAAGGCTATAAAAACAGCGGAACCTTATGATAAAATTTATGTTGCCGAAGGAGTATATTCAGGAACTTTCGAAGTCGGATATTTTGAAATTACAAAGCCGGTAGAATTATACGGAGGTTTTAATGCAGACTTCAGTAAAAGAGACCCGCTTACAACACCAACTGTTATACAGACTATTAAAAACAAAGCCTCATCGGGAGTGCAAAGTATCTTTTATATTAAAGAAACTAACAGTGTAGTAATTGACGGGTTTATTATTGATATGAGTAAACATAACAATTACAGCAATAAAATACCTGAAGGATTAGAAACCGGTTACTTAACACTTACAAATCAGGGCGGTACACCTAAGCGATCAGCAATTAAAATTGCCGGAAATGACTGCATTATTCGTAATAATGTTTTTTCAAATATCAGTTACGGCGGTATATTTGTTATGCAAAGAATGAATATGAAAGGAAAAATATTGATTGATAATAATGTATTTGTCAACTGTAGCCAAACAGGTATTGAAGGCAGCGTTCTTACAAGTCCTAATCAAGATTATAAAGATATTGAAATTTCAAATAATACATTTTCTTTCATATTCGGAACAAATTTTTCAAATGATAATCTCGGATGTGCTGTTTGGATAAAAGAAAAAGCTAATTTTAATATTCATCACAATATTTTTGCATTTGCTTCAGAGTCTGCCATTCGTTATTTAAACACCGATAAGGTAACATTAAAATTAGACCATAATTTGTTTATGAATAACAGAAAAAATGACATCCAAACGAGTATTTCTAATAAAAGAGTTTTTATCTCTGTAGAAGAATTTGAAGATGCTGATTTTGTCGAAAGTTTGGAAGGAAATAAAAGAATAACAAAAAAATTACCGTTAAACCCTGACTATACACGTGAATTTATAAATATGGCATCAGAAATATCAATGCAATATGATCCTAATACCGACTGGAACCAAGTAAGGTCAATATTAGGATTACCTACGCAGGCATCAGGTACGGTAAGAATATCATTCTATGCAAACAAGTATCCTTGGGAAGAAAGCAAGAAGCTTTTTGGTGCTGTTTCTGAATTTGGAGCGCAAGTTCCGAATATTGACTAATCCTTGTAAAATAATTGGTTCTACCACGAATTTAGTGGAATATTTACTAATGCTAAAATGATTAAATGCTATAATTAACAGCTCGTTACATTTTTGTAAATTGCTGCAAATAAGGTTCTGTCAAAATTTACCAAAATATTGATAATAAAAAAAAAGGTGTTAAATACAAAAAATATATCTTGATTTTATTATATAAACTATCTGTGTTTTAATTATTTAAGCATTTAATCATTATAGCATTCAAGCATTAAAAATCAGTCATATAACTGCATTTATAAAAAAATATTTCCGGTAAAATAATGGTAGAACCAAATAATTAATAATATTAAAACTATATTTATATGAAAAAGTATTTGATAACAGCATTAGTTTTTATGGTAAGCTATGCTAATGCACAAGTTACCGATTATGGTATGACAAGTAATGCTCATAAAGAATATGTGGGGCAAATTGTTTTTTCCAAAAAACCGATTAAATTCAAGAATGAAAATGTAAGTGAATTTACTCAAGATTTTAACTTTCCTGAAGACAAAGCGTATTTTATGGCTTATTTTCCGAAAAGTATAGCCAACAGATGCCTTGAAGATCATGGTGCTCTGCCCGGAATGGCCAATGCTCGAATAACTTTTACTTTTTATATTAACGGTGAAAAAGCCGGCTCGTCAAAACAGGATATTAACCAATTTCAACTGAATGAATGGACAGGGTGGTCAGACCCGAAAAATCCTTTCGGAATTGAAAAAGGGATAATATTACCCGCTTATGCAAGAGTATTCAGAGATGATGTAGCACATCATCTTAAAAAGGGTGTCAATAATATTAAAATAGTTGTTGGCTACACAGTTATAGCGAACAACAAAGAAGTTTCCAACATAAAACCTTTGACTGAAGGCAGTTTGAAAATTACAAGGAAAGAAGATTACAAAAAAAAGTACAAAGCTCCCCCAAAAGCTGTTATGAATGATATTAATTTAGAAAAGAAAATCAAAGAAACCTTGACTTTCAGATGGAAAAGTATGGAAATTTTAGAAGTAATCCTCACAGATAAAGAGTGGCGAGTTGAAAGAAATGCTTTGGGAGTACCTGTTTGTAAAGTATTACAAGTTTATGCAATAACAAGACCTAAAGAAGGCGAATATTCAAATACTTGCTTTGCCACACCGTTTGAAATGAAAAAAGAATATCTCGAAAACGGAAAATACAGTACTAAAATATTATGGCACAGTTCCGGAGGCAGGGATAATTATGAAGTTATATGTAAATAATTATTAATATGGAACTGTTAAGAAATAAAGTTTGCAAAATAACAAGTCAAGATGTAAACGTTATTTCTTAACAGTTCCTAAAGGTGTTTAATCTGATTTATTCATCAAAAAGGGAGATAATTTTTTTATCTCCCTTATTTTCTTGTAAGCAATGATACTTGTGCCCTTTTTTTCTTTCATGCCGGCATGAAAAAATTCAGATAAGACAGTATCATTTATTTCTCGGGCTGATATTTATCAACTACTTCTTTTAGCATAGCTTTGGTAGGCTCATCAGGTAAATAATAAATTTCAACACGGTCACCTTGCTTAAAACTGTTTGCTTTTTCTTTTGATACAGAAATTTCCGCAAAAGTAAAATTTCCTATTTCCAAGTTTTCTGCCATCTTGTTCAAAAAATCAAAGTCATAATCTTTTTTTGTTTCTTCCTTTGCCTCTTCTTTGTCTTCATCACTTTTCTTTTCTTTTGCAAAGATTGATACTTTTAAAGAATAAGTTGACAGTCGTGAGCCTTTAGTTTTTTTACGAGTTTCTTTTATTACTTCGGCAACAGTTGCTGTTGTCAACACGCCGTTTTCTTTAAATTCTTTTGATTTTATTGAATCACATTGAATGTTGGAAAAACAAAAAATCATTAATAATGCCGGCAATAAGAATTTCTGTAATTTGTTAATTATTTTCATCGGTTTTTATAATTTATTTTTTTTTGTAAACATACAAATAGCTCTAAATCGCTAAAAAGCCATAAGGAAAACAATATTATGTTCTGAAACTTAATTCCCACCCCCAAATTTAACAGCATTAATACCGTAATCATCACGAAGTACTCTGAATTCTGTACGACGGTTTAATTGATGGCATATTTCTTTTTGTTCTTCATCTTCTAAATTATTGATGAATTCTTCTGTTAGCACATTACCGTGCTTCAAGAACCTATAAGAAGATAATATCTTTCTGCCGTTTTTGGTTTGGTTGGTTATTTCTTTAGGTTTTTTTTCTCCGTTACCTACAGCCGTTAAACGATCTTCTTTTATACCTTTTAAAATTAGATATTGAATAACAGAATTTGCTCTGCCTTCTGATAATGTTTGATTATAATCATCACCTCCTCTATAGTCGGTATTTGCAGCGAGTTCAATAGTTATGTGAGAGTTGACAGTAAGTGTTTTTACTAATTCATCTAAGGATATCATAGATTCCGGCCTTAATGTTGTTTTTGCTAAATCATACTCAATATTTGGTAATTCAAATCGTTTACCGCCGCCATAAGGAGAAAGTTCCAATATTACGTCAAACTCTTTGCTTTTTTTCAAGCCCTTTGTTGAACGATCAACGATTGCACTCAGATATTTTTCTTTTGATCCTATAACAGAATAGTCTGTATTCGGATGTAAATTAAACCTAAACGCACCGTCTGAAGCAGATTTTACTTCAAGTTCATGTCCGCTCGGACTGGTCAATTTTACATCAGCATCCGGCAAAGGTGCATTAGCAGCAGAATTTTTAACCAAGCCTCTCATAGTAAAAATCATTTCGGGCATATCAAAAGAATAAATATTTATTTTTTTATCTCTTTTTGAAGAGAAATATCCTGTTTTTTTATCTTCATAAAAACAAATACCGAAATCGTCCTTAGAAGAATTTATCGGATACTTCATATTTTCAACTTCCCAAACTGTTTCATTTTTTACAGCTTTAAAAATATCTAAACCTCCCATTCCGGGATGCCCGTCAGATGAAAAATATAATTCACCGTTTGCTCTTATAAAAGGAAATTTTTCATCACCTTTTGTATTGATCTTTGATCCTGCATTTTCAGGTTTCCCCCATGCACTGTTAGGTGTTGAACGTTTTACTATCCAAATATCTTTACCTCCGCGCCCTTTCACTCCCGGAATACTGTCACTGACAAAATACATGATCATTTCATCATTTGATACTGCCGGATGCCCCATTGATACACTGCTGTCCCCAACAAGTTCAACTAATTGCGGATCAGACCATCCTCCGGCATTAGTTTTTGATTTATAGATTTTGCAACCCATATTTGCACCTTCGGTTTGTTTACACATTGAAAAATACATAACAGCACCATCATTAATAATAATTGCAGCACCCTCACTTCCTTCAGAATTAACATTCCCTTCAACCGGAACAGGAACACTCCATTTTCCTTTTCTGTCTTTTCGAGCAACAAAAATATCTGAAAAACTTTCTCCGGTAATATTGCTTACATTTTTTCCGTTTGCACTTTCTCTGTTTGATGTAAAATACAATTCGGATCTACTCTTACCGAATGACGGTCTGAAATCTGCCGAATTAGAATTGATATCATCAGTTTCCTCTACAATATATCTTGTAGGATTATTAACCCATTCAATCGCAAACTCGCATGATTCCACTCCGTTTCTTCCTCTTGAATCATCGGGTACTAAGTTTTTGTATTTTTTATATTGTTCTTTTGCATCTTCATATTTCTCTAACATTTTTAAAGCATCAGCATAATAAAGATATGCTTTAGGATTATTAATATTACCTCTGACTGCTTTTTTGTACCATTTTGCGGCTTTTCTTTCATCCATCATTATTCTTGCGCATTCACCAAGATTAAAGGCAACCTCGGCTTTAACATCTTTATCTGATAACTTTTCATATGCTTTCTCGTACAATTCATATGCTAATTTATATTCACCGATATTAAGAGCTTCATCAGCTTTTTTCATATCCCTTTTTTGAGAAAAAACAGGTAATACAAACAGCAAAGAAAAAATAACTGCGATAAGAAATTTATAATTGTTCATATCTTAAACTTTTTATGATTTTAAGCAAAGTTAATAAAAAATAAAAAATACTAAAATCAACTTGACAAAGCAATCAATTTTTTTGATAAATTAAGGTGTCAGAATAAAAATATTGATCCGCCAATACTGTCATAATTTGCTCCGGTTACAGATTTTAGTGTATTTTTTATGTTTGATATTCTTAAAAACCCTAAAAAAGCAAAAATTATTGCTTCTTTATAATCAATAATTTGATAATTCGGAATTACTGCTTTATGTTTTATATGTTTTTTTAATTCAGAAATTAGAAATGAATTTCGAGCACCGCCTCCGGTAATAAAAATTTTTTTATCATTTAATATTTGTGTACTGTTATTTATCTGCATTGCAATATGCTTATAAAAAGTCCTGATTTTATCTTCTGCGGAAATTTTAAAATCACTAAATATCGGATAATAGTATTTCTCAACATATTCTCTGCCCAATGATTTCGGATAAGATTTTGAATAATATGAAATGCCGTTTAAACACTTCAATAAATCGTCATTCAAAGTTCCTTGCTTGCCGAATTTTCCGTTTCTGTCAAATTCCTTTCCTAATTCCTTTGCAAATTTATTAATTATAAAATTTACAGGGCAAATATCAAAAGAAATTCTTTCTTCATTATAATCAAAAGAAATATTTGCAAATCCTCCGAGATTTAAGCAATATCCAAATTCACTGAATAATAACTTATCGCCTATCGGTACTAAAGGAGCACCTTGGCCGTTTAGTGCAGTATCTAAATTTCTGAAATCCGAAATAACAGAACATTCAGCTTCTGCAGCAATAAATGCACCGTCGCCGATTTGAAAAGTAATATTTTCTTCCGGTTTATGAAAAATTGTATGCCCGTGTGAAGCAATAAAATCCGGTTTTACTGTATCTTGAATGAATTCTTTTACATTTTTTCCGATATACCTTCCGTAATTTTTATGCAAAGTAATAAACTCATATGCCTGCAAGTTATGAGCTTGAGATAATTTTTTTTTAAGTCCTCGGAATACTCAATAAAACCGGTTTTCAATATTTCATATTTGAACTTTTCATTTGAATGATTAAACTTACACAAAGCAAAATCCAAACCGTCAAGAGATGTGCCTGACATAACTCCCAATATTATCTTATCCTTCATTCTTTATGATCTTTCAATAATATATTATCTTCTGAATTCGACTGAAAATCTTGAACATTTTTCATCTTGTTTTCTAATATACGATAAGTTTTATTTTTAATATAGTTTGAAAAATCATCTCCTGTATGTTCATAAGCATTTATAACTTTTACGAGATCAATATTATCAATACCCATTGCAGGCTGAAATGCAACTTTATCATCTTTAGTAATTTTAGATACTATACCTGCATTAATCAAATTATGCAAAACAAAATCAATTGTATAAACAGGAACAGATATTTTAGAAGAAAGGTGCTCTGATGTAGGTGCTTTTTCACCCTTTTTAAAATAATTAACAAGCTGATTAACAATTAATAATGCAATCTTTTTTTGATAAGAAATACTTAACTTTTGTAATTGCATACTTGCTCCTTTAAGTTTGACATTCTGGACAACAAAAGATATCTCTGCACCAAGAAGTACAACAAACCAACTTGTTTGTAACCAAATTAAAAACAAGGGCAAAGCAGCAAAACTTCCGTATATTGCATTTATTCTGGTTGCACCTGCTTGAAAATAAACATACAAATTTTGAAAAATTTGAAACATAGTTCCGGCAATAATTCCGGCAATAAAGGCAGATTTAAACTTAACTTTCGTATTCGGCATAACTAAATACAATAAAGTAAAAATAAACCATATGATGATAAAAGGAATAAGCTTTGCAAACTTAAGAAACATCGGTGTTGCAAAATTAAACATTGTACTTTCCTGCAAACTTGATAATTGAGATGAAATAAAAACTGTAATACTACTCGACATTATTAAAAAAACAGGACCTAAAAGCATTATTGCTAAATAGTCAGTAAACTTTCTGATAACACTTCTTGATTTTTTAATATCCCAAACAGTGTTAAATGAATTTTCAATATTTGAAAGTAATTTAATTACAGACCACAATAAAAGTATAAATCCAAGTCCGGCAATTAGTCCGCCTTTTGCAGTTCCCAACATTGAATGTGTAAATTCAAGAATATAATTCATGGCTTCTTCTTGTCCGGCAAGGTTTTTTGCTACTTCATCTTCCAAAACTGCTTCTAAACCAAAACCTTTTGCAATACCAAAACCTAAAGCCAAAACCGGAACAATAGACAGAAGCGTAAAATAAGTTAAAGCTGATGCTCTTACATTTAGCTTATCCTCTTTAAAACCTTTTAAACCAAGGCTGATAATTCGTGTAAAGTTAATCAAAGCTTGTTTGAGTTTTGAAGCATTATCCAAATCTACAGTCCATAATTCGTTTTTTAAAAATTCAATTAATCTCTTTATCCTTTTTTTCATTTTAACAGTATTTGCATCTTCAAATATAGTAATTTTTTAAATTTGCTTTATTTTATTTTTTATTTTTTTTGAAAAAAAGACAAATAACAGGATCAAAGAATTGAGAGCAAAATATAATTACACTCAAAACGATCTTGCAAAAAAAGTTAATGTAAGAAGAGAGACTATTGTTTTTCCGGAAAAAGGAAAATATAATCCTTCACTAAAACCGGCATATAACATTGCTTATATTTTTAATTTGAGAATTGAAGAGGTCTTTATATTTGAAGAAAATGATTCAATATTGAGTTAATCGCTCAATTTAGGTTAAGTTAACATCTAATAATTAATTTGCATCAAGATTTTCAGAATTTTTTATAGACGATTGAAATTTATGAAGCACTATCGGGATAATGCAAGAAAATTTCAAGAAGTATCCGGAAAACTCTGAAAACCCTTTGGGAACAAATATAATAAAAACTCTGACTTCGTTAAAATTTTTTGAAATAGCTCCGGCTATTACATAAAATTTGTGCCTCGCATCTTATTCATTATATTTATTTCTTGAAAGAAATTAA
>JAUVIG010000297.1 GCA_030592825.1 Chlorobiota bacterium
ATACTTTCCATATATGAATAATTATGTATTTTTGTTAAATATACTGAACAATTATAGTATATTTAATTAATTTGTCAAACATAATTACATATTTTTTAACTTTTTACTTTTACCTTACTTACCCACCACTAATCATATGAATAATATCCACTTTATCTCTGTCAGAAACTTTCGCTTCGGAATAATTATCTTTTTTTATCAGTTGTCCGTTAATCTTAACAATCAAAAATTTAAATGTATAATTTTTAGCTTTCAACAGTTCGGTAATTGTTAAAACTTCAAAATCAAAGTTTTCTGTTCTGTTATTTAGGGTTAATGTCATTTTAGTTTATTACTCGTTTAATAAAATCTCCAATACTAAATTAGCCTGCATATTTGCAACCACTCCAACTCTCGGTGCAAGCGGCGGATTATCTTCTGAAATTTCAGATTTTTCATCCCCGCAAATATATAAATTATCAATTTGCCTTGAACGCAGCGAATTATTATCACCGTATCCTGCCATTCCCAAACCGGAAATTATCGGTTTATCCGGAAATTCCGATAACACAGTCTCAATCAACATCTCTTTTTCCTCTGCTTTATCAAAAGCTTCTACAATGATATCACAACCGGCAAAGATATTAATCAGATTATCCTTTCTTAATTTAATATTATAAACATCAACTTTAACTTCCGAATTTATACGTTCAATATTATCTTTCAAAGCATAGACTTTTATTTGTCCGATCTGATCATAAAAATAATACTGCCTGTTTAAATTACTTTCACTTACGGTATCAAAATCAGCTATAATTAATTTGCCGATCCCCGAACGTGCAAGAGCAACAGCACAATTTGAACCTAAACCACCTGCCCCGGCAATCCCAACCGTATAATACTTTAACTTATTTTTAATATCCTCGAAAGTCATAATCAAACTCAATTTATCAAACACAAAAATATGAAATTCAAATTATAATAATCATTAATTAATCTTTTTATTTATTGAAGCATTTAAGCATTAAATCATTATATTTTTCAAACTATAACTTATTGAATTTCAATTAAAGTAAATGCAATAACGATATGTAAAACTCAACATATTGACATTAATCATTTTATATTCACACAAGCAAATATAAATTTGTACTTTTGCAAAAATTGAAAACTGATAAAATTTTAAAATATGGACTACAAAGAGCTTAAAAAGAAACATAAATTATTAGCCGAGTGGAAATATACACATACTCCGCTTGATAAAGGTTATTCCGATAAAACTTTATATGTTAATGTCGGTACTAATGAAATAAAAGAAAAAGTCGTGCCTGCCGAAATGAAAGAAAAATTCATAGGCGGAAAAGGTTACGGTTTAAGATATTTATGGGATGCAATCACACCCGAAACAAAATGGAATGATCCCGAAAATGAGATTATTATTTCAGGAGGCCCTCTTTGCGGAATCACACAATATTCCGGTACCGGTAAATCATTAGTGGTAACTTTATCACCACAAACTGAATCAATTATGGACAGTAATGTAGGTGGTTATTTCGGTCCGTTTTTAAAGTTCAGTGGGTTTGATGCTTTTGAGTTACAAGGTAAAGCAGAAAAAGATGTCATCATT
Organism: Chlorobiota bacterium; assembly: GCA_030592825.1. Classification (GTDB taxonomy): domain Bacteria; phylum Bacteroidota; class Bacteroidia; order Bacteroidales; family JAADGE01; genus JAADGE01. Next base: position 1,607 of record JAUVIG010000297.1, read on the forward strand.
TTTATTGATGGTGTTAATCATAAAATTCAAATTTGTGAAGCTCCTGCTGAAGCCGGCGACAGTCATATTCTCGCTCATCAATTAACAGAAATGTATGCCGATGATGAAAAAGACAGACGAAATATTGCTGTTGTATCTACCGGTGATGCTGCCGATAATTCATTAATCGGTATGTTAAATTTCAGCTTTTTTGATGTAAGAAGAAAAGAAGTTAGACTTAAACAAGCAGGTCGCGGCGGAATCGGAACTGTTTTCAGAGATAAAAAAGTAAAAGCCGTTGTTGCAAAAGTTCCCGGTGTAAAAGGAAACTTAAACAATGTGGTTGATATGAAAGCTATTCAAGAAAGAGGAAAACGTTTCAATGCCGAAATGAAACATGATGAAGAGCAATGCCAAATGAAAAGCAAAGGAACTGCTCACCTCACCAATATTATGAATGACTATGATCTGCTTCCCGTAAATAACTTTAAATTCGGAGCTTCAAAAAATGCTGATAAAATTCATTCAGATATTTACAGATCTTACTTTACACAAAATGTACCGGACGGATGTTGGATAGGTTGTAATATGTCATGTGCCAAAGGTGTTGATAATTACATGTTGAAAACCGGCCCTTATAAAGGAGATAAAGTACTTGTGGAAGGGCCTGAATATGAAACAGCTTCATCACTCGGTTCTGTCATGGGAATCTTTAATCCTGAATTTACTATTGAATCCAACTTCTATTGTGATACTTACGGAATTTGTACAATTTCTTGGGGTACTATTATGGGATTTATAATGGAATGCTATGAAAACGGTATTTTGAATGAAGAAAGAACAGGCGGACTTAAACTTAACTTCGGAAATGAAGATAACGCAATGGAATTATTGCACCAAGTTGCAAGAGGCGAAGGTTTCGGTAAAATAGCCGGTAAAGGTGTTCGGAAATTAAAAGAACATTTTGCTGCACAAGGATGGGGCGATGCTCAGTTCATGCAAGACATAGGTATGGAAAATAAAGGTTTGGAATATTCGCAATATGTTTCAAAAGAATCATTGGCTCAACAAGGCGGATATGCCATGACAAACAAAGGACCGCAACACGATGAAGCTTGGTTGATCTTCATGGATATGGTAAATAATCAAATCCCTACATTTGCAGATAAAGCAGAAGCACTTCATTATTTCCCAATCTTCAGAACATGGTTTGGATTGCAAGGATTATGCAAACTTCCGTGGAACGATATTGAACCGCAAAATAATGCAGAAACCGATGAACCCGCAAAAGTTCCGGAACATGTTGATAATTATGTAACGATTTACAAAGCTGTTACCGGAAAAGAATTCGATAAAGAAGAAATGATCTTTCAGTCGGAACGAGTTTATAATTTTCAAAGAATTTTCAATTTGAGAATGGGATTCGGAACCAGAAAACATGATGCACAACCATACAGAGCAGCCGGTCCCGTTACCGTTGAAGAATACGAATCAAGACAAGACAGATACGACGGCCAGTTAAAAGATCTGCTCGGTGTTGATCCGACAGGAAAATCAAGCGAAGAAAAAGTTACCGTTCTCAGAAAATACAAAGAAGGCCAATATGAAAAATTATTAGATGCCGTATATAAAAGAAGAGGATGGACAAACAACGGTGTTCCGAAAATTGAATACTTGAAAGAAATAGGAATGGATCTTCCGGAGTTAATTGAAACGGTAAAGGATCATCAGTAGGATCATAGTATGATAGGTCTAAGTGTTATAGGATGCTCTACGAAATATTAGTCCTGTAACACTATTTTCACTATAACACAATAACACTAATTTTACTATAACACAAAAAAACATGTTCAAAACAAACGAATATTTCAATGGCAAAGTAATGTCTATTGCCTATAAAACAAATGAAGGCGATGCTACAATCGGTGTTATGGCAAAAGGCGAATACGAATTCGGAACTTCATCTGTTGAGTATATGACAGTAACTTCCGGAACAATGCAAGCGATTGTTGCCCGGTGAAGCCATATGGAAAACCTATAAAGAATTTGAAACTTTCAGGGTTGAAAAAGACGTAAAATTCAAAGTGAAAGTTACCGGAGATACTTCTTATAAATGTGTTTATAAATAGAATTTATTAAAATGCGATTTCAAAAAGCACATATAATTGTGGGCTTTTTGAATTATTTATCTCTGACATCAAAATATTTACTGTTAAGAAAAGATTATGTGCTAAAGCTAATCCATCCACAATTAAATAATCCAAAAAAATAAATAATCACATAATATTTTATCAATTTACCGATATGTTTATATTTGCATATTGAAAAAATTTAAATTATGGCCGGATCAAAAGGTTCAAAATATTTTAATGTATTTCTAAACTACAAATTTTGGTTAAATACAAAAACAGGTGATGAGATACTGGACAAAAGCATGTTGCAAATATTTAAAGATATTGAAAAAGAAGGCTCAATACAAGCAGCTGCGGATAAAAATAATGTAAGTTACAGAAAAGTCTGGGGCGACATTAAAAAAGCCGAAGAAATTTTAAATTTCTCAATAGTAGAAAAAAAACGAGGCGGAAAAGACGGCGGAGCAACAACACTTACAACTGACGGGGAAAATATGCTTTCTGCATTTGCCGAACTTGAAAAAGAGTTTAATAAAGCAATTTATAAAACAGCAAAGAAGTTTTTTCACAGTTTAAATGGTTGAGTGAGATTGAAAGCAGACAGATGTAAGTTGAAAGATAAAATGACATAAACAACTAAACAGTTACATGATAAAATTTGAAGAAGCATACGAAATAGTTAAAAAATCTGCAATAATATTAAATACAGAATATGTTCCTTTCTCAAAATCAATTAATCGTATTTTAGCAGAAGATGTAAAATCGGATATTGAAATGCCTCCTTTCGATAAATCTGCTGTTGACGGTTTTGCTTGTAAAAAGGAAGACCTTGATATGCAATTAGAGATAATTGAATCTGTGCAAGCAGGACAAACTCCTCTAAAAATAATTAAAAATGGGCAATGCTCACAAATAATGACAGGTGCGCCGGTCCCGGCAGGTGCAGATACAATTGTGATGGTAGAACATACCGAAGTTAATAATAATAAGTTAACTGTATTAAGAAAAGGACACAAAACAAATATAAGTTTTAAAGCAGAAGATGTAAAAGAAGGACAAATTGTATTACAAAAAGGGATTCATATTAAACCGCAACACATAGCGATTTTTGCATCTGTTGGTTATACAAATGTTCATGTTTATAAAAAGCCTAAAGTCGGCATCATATCTACCGGTGATGAATTAGTTGAACCGCATAAAAAACCCGGAATCTCAAAAATAAGAAACAGTAACGGGCATCAACTGATGTCTCAAGTTGCAAACATAGGAGCAAAACCTGCTTATTACGGTATTGCAAAAGATACTTTTGAAGATACTTTTAATGTTGTTACAAAAGCACTTTCAGAAAATGATGTTATTCTTCTTACCGGAGGTGTTTCAGTAGGTGAATTTGATTTTGTTCCGGATGTTTTAATCAAAGCCGGCATTAATATTCTGTTCGACAGCATTGCCGTAAC
>JAUVIG010000534.1 GCA_030592825.1 Chlorobiota bacterium
GAGAATTACAAAACTTAAATCAAGAGAATACAGGGTAATATCCACAAACAGAAAAAAAATGGTGTATTTTCATATTTATGTCATAAAATCATTATCGGAAGATATTAATTGCAATGGATTAAAAGATGTAAACCACAAAGAAAACCTGTTTGACTACAGAAAATCTGTCCTTTATGAAAAGCAGGGATTAAATATATACACTGCAATTGATACCGATACAACAGAGCTTTGTATTAATTCCGCCGGCGGAAAAATTAAAATGATTCTTGATAGGGAGGACTGTCCTAAGGTATCAAAAATAGTTTGGAGATATGGAAAAGGTTTTGTATATAACAGAAAATACGGGCAATTAATGAAGTTCATTTTAGGTATACCGAAAAAATATTCAAAACATATAAATGTTTTAGAGGATACATACGGCAGGTTTGATTTCAGAAAGCAAACCCTGATTAAATGCCTGAATAAAGCAGAAAATAGAAAGAAGCCATAAAAGCGGCCGGCAAAATCCTTATACTTCTTTTAGACCGTAAAATAATTTTAATGAATAGATAAGGGGTTCTTTAAAAAGTCAGTTCAATTGATAAAATCTGCAACCGGAACGATGGAGAATTTTATGATTAAAAATCAGGTAAGCTGAAAGTTGTTACTTTAAAACACTAAAATTATAACTGTAATTTAACGTTCCTCCGTTCGGACGAGGCTGTGCCTCGTTCGCAATATCTCTCAATTCACTTAAGGCTGTAAAACAAAAATAAAATGCAAAGACACGTTCGGCGGTCGGCTTCCGAAATAATCGGAACAGGTCTTGCCGCTATCGTTCTGTTATTACTGTCAATCTGTTTATACTTGCACAAACCTGCAAAAAAACTTTCAAAAACAATACATTTTATTTAATTTTGAGAAAAACAATATTTTATCAACAGGATACAAAAAATAACTGATAAAGAAGGCATTTACTTCTTAACATTTCAAATAGTAAGTTGAGTAGATATTTTCAGTCGTAAGGATTACAGAGATGTTGTTATCAACAGTTTAAAATTTTACCGGGAACTTAAATGTTTAACTGCATGTAATTTAACCGGAATACTATATTTATTCAAGTGCCGGAAATTATGCTGATGAAGAAAGTTTACTTAATGTAACAAAAATTGATTTTCTTTGGAAGACTGTATAATGAATGATATAGCGACTCATGCGGGAGCCTGAGCCGAACAAGGGAAATGCTTTTTTTGTCGGAAGTTCATTAAGTTTTACGGCTTGTGATTCCGGAGAACTCTTTTTCAGGGTAAACGATAATGACCTCGGAAACAATAAAGGTGAGTTTTCTGTTTCTGTAAAAGTAAAATAAGGGAAGAAAATAATTATTTTTATGAATATTCGAACCAAATTATTCTCATTAATTGAAAAACATGAAAAAAATTTTAAGTGTAATTTTAGTCGGCTTAACAGGGAGTCTGTGCTATTCTCAAGAAGCAGATACAACAGCAATACTGAATACTGCTTTAGAGCAAGGAAAGATAATGACAGAATCTTTTCAAACAGGTGATTATGACAGATTTATTGATTTTGTGCATCCGAAGATCATCGAAATGACCGGAGGCAGAGACAGTATGAAGATAATGTTTGAAGGTATAGGGCCGGAAGTAGAGTTTATAAGCAATGAATTAACGATACCGAATAAACTGATTATAAAAGATACTTTGTATCAATGTGCTTTTGAACAAAGACAAGTCATGAGTATAAACGGACAAAAACTTTATACGCTTTCTTCACTAATCGGAATTTCATATGATTCAGGCAGCAATTGGTTTTTTATAAGTGTTGCGTCAAATACATTAACAAATTTACAACAGAAATTTCCGGAGTTAAGCAATGATTTGGATATTAAAAAACAAACTGATCCTGTTTTAATTGACTGACGGATAAAAAATGCCGGGAAATGATTATTATGCCGAATCATTTTCATTGTATTGTTGAAAATACACCCTTATTCTTTTGATTCTTCACATCCCTTTATCATATGAAGCGTAAATTCATAACCCCATCTCGGTGACAGGCTGCTTTCGGCTTTAAATGATTCGAATTTTTCTTTCGCTGTTAAGAAATCTTTGTACGCTTTCTCTTTGTCACCGCCAAACATGGGAGGCGTGTGGTATAAGTTTTGTCCTCTGAGCATATAAGCACGCGGATTATCAGGATTAATTCTAAAAGCTTCTTTAAGTGCGGCATCAGATAACGGCCCCAGTGTTCTGCCAAGTTTTGCCGGGTTTAAAGATATCTGCATTTGCCAAACAAAAGATTTCATTACAAACACTTCGGAAGAATCAATTCCCGGTTTTGTTTCACATATCTTTATCTGTTCCAATGCCTTTTCATAATAATTACTTTGTTCTTTTTTATTCCCGTTTATAAGCCCGCACATCAGATATGCATGTGAAACATAATAGAAAGGAAGCCATTCTTCGGTTTCTTTTTCGGCAATTCGTTCCATTGTATTTGCTATCGACAGCCATTCTTCACCGGTTTTTGCACTATCCGTTAAATCGACGGTTTTTTGCATAATTTCAAGGTATTCTGTATTCTGTGCAAACATATAATTACAAAATACCGCAGTTAAAACTATTAATACTGATTTCTTCATGATGTTTATTTTATAGATTAAAAAATTGTTATTAAAGTGATCTCTAAAAATTTTATCCTGTCAAAAAGCATTATAGAATATCTTTTTTCAGATTGAAGAAGATTAAAGCAGATTGAATAAGATTGAAAATAACGTCTTATTGCAACTTAATCAATCTAATTCAATCTTCTTCAATCTGTCCTGCTTAATTAGTCTGTCAATAAAGTGAAGGCTTGGTTAAGGAATTCAAAATATTGACATTATAAAACTTTTATTCTCACTATTTTACATATCCAAGCCTTCACTATTTCTGCAAAA
>JAUVIG010000065.1 GCA_030592825.1 Chlorobiota bacterium
CCTGTTCCGATAGGAACGGATTTAACAAATTTAACTCCTGTTATTACAATCTATGAAGATGAAGGTTTTACAATTGAACCTGAATCAGGAGTTTCTCAAGATTTTTCCGACGGACCTGTAATCTATACCGTAAGTCATGAAACTTTACCTTTATCTCAAGATTGGGAGATAACCGTATATGAAGCTGTTGCAGGAGTAAAAGATTTTATTCATAAAAGTATAAAGATATATCCTAATCCTGCAAATGATATTCTTCAATTTGATGTAAATAATATTGATAAAATTGAGATTTTTGTTATTAACAGAAATTTAATAATATTAGATTTATCCCCCGAATACATCAATATTTCTTACTTATCTGAAGGTGTTTATATAATAAGAATATATACAAAAGGAAAAATATATACCGAAAAATTGATCATCACTCATTAGTATTTGTCTATATTTGCTTAAAAACAGCAAGTTACCACACAGTCCGTAACCCGTAACCCAACCCGTAACCCAACCCGTAACCCACAACCCGCAACCCGTTCACTTCCAAGAAATCTTTTTAGTAAACAATCCTGCAACACCGGTAATTACAATATAAAACGGATAAACTGTCATAGTAACCGGAAAATATGCAATAAGTTTTTTTATTTTAAAGTAACCGGCTGATAATAAAATAAGTATAAGATCAGGGATAATTTTTAACATCGTAAGTACTAATGCAGCCGGTAAAAAGGCAATATCAAATATTGATAAGATATACAATACAATTAATACCAGATTGGTTAATAAAACAATTAAAGAGCTGATAATTGAATCAGAATCTTTATAACTGCTGCTTTTTGAAGCCCATCTTACCCTTTGCCTGAAAAAAGATTTCAAAGATTTTTCGGCTTTTGTATATACAACCGCATCATTTGATTTTAGGAAATGTATTTCTTTCGGATATTTCTTTTTTATATTATGTAATAAAAAAATATCATCTCCCGATTTTTTTTTCATGTTTAATGCATCAGTAAATTCTTCATAAACCTTTTTTTCATAAGATAGATTTGCGCCGTTGCACATTATCGGGTGTCCGATTCCGGTTGATCCGGCAGTAGAAGCAATTAAGCTCATGAATTCTAATGATTGCATATTCCCGAAAAAACTTTTTCCTTGCATTAATACAGGAGCAATAAGCATTTTTGGTTTATGCTTAGTATAGTAATTCAGAATAGTCTCAAGCCATTTTTTATTATGAGTGCAATCAGCATCGGTTGTAACAATAATATTTGCAGCGGCTTCCGAAATGCCTTTTTGTATGGCTTTTTTTTTGCCTGTTAATCCGGGAAGAAGTTGAACAAATTTATAATTACTTTTCCCCTTTATTAATTGTTCTGTTACATTTGATGTTCCGTCAGTTGAATTATCATTAATTATAATAAGTTCAAAAAGATTGGGGTTTAGACTTTGCTTATTGAGGTTTTTTATAAGATTCGGGATGTTCTCTTTTTCATTTTTTACCGGAACTAAAACCGATATAACAGGGAAAGATGTTTGCAGACCGACTTCAGTATTTTTTTTAAAAGGTTTAAGATTTAGAAAACCAATTACAAATGTACTTATTAAAAAGCAATAAAAAACTCCGATAAATATACTTATGTATAATAATACTGTCATTAACGAAGTTTTTTATTATATCATTGAAGCATTTTTATAAAAGTCCAACCCTGACTTTATGAACAGACATTAATTAAAATTTTGGCATATCTGAAATCTCATAATCTTTGGGAATTTCAAATACACCTTCCGGGAAACTTGGATTTTCGGAAACTTCAATTGCTTTTGTAGTAATTTTTATACCTTCATCTTCTGCTTCCCATTTTAAAGGTATATTTTTCCAAATACAAAATGTGTTTTTTGAACCGTTTTCAGTTAATGTGTAAACTGTAGCTTTTTTTCCGGCTATCACTTCAGTTCCTTCTCTTTTTGCCTCATATTCAGTAAGCTGCTCATCTGACAGCGTATCAATATCGCCTTTGAGCAACCCATTCTTTTCTTCTTCATCAATCAGAGTTTTAATGCCTGTCTTGTTGTTCAAATTCAAATTATAAACAAAGCCGTCTCTTTCAATTGTTCTCATATTTGCTGTTATCCCCATCATATTTACTTCACTGATTGTTGCTTGTATTATTCCGTATTCTTTAAAATACATTGTCATTGTATTAACAGAACCCATTATTTCCATTTTATAAACAACCTTTCCTTTTTCTATTGCATATTTTTTTTCTTGTGCATTTGCAGAAAAAATTATAACAGCAGATATTACTATTAAAGTAATTTTTTTCATTATTGTAAATTTTGTTAATTAATATAAAAAATAGCCGACAAAATTATTATTATTTTATTATTAACTATTGTGAAAACTGATTTTTTCTTGTTTTGTCAGTAATTAATTCTACTTCTGATTTTTTCACCATTTAGTATCGTCATATTCAACTATATATGTTGAAATCTCAATACCGTTAACAGTTTCTGTTTCTTCTCTGATTGAATGCAAAAAATCGCCTAAATATTCATGATTAATTCCTTCAACTTCATCAATTATTAAAACACATTTTTGATTTTTTCAAAGATAAGAATTTTCAGCAAATTCAAGTAATTAGACATATACAAAAAAAGAGACTGTCATAATCTGATAATCTCTTTTACAAATATAGTATTAATTATTATTATTTTACAGCATCCAAAAATGCTTCTCGTGCTTTAGGTATTGCAACATTAAGCAATAAACCCAATTGTACCTTTGTACTGTTTACAAGCAATCCCCATTGATAACCTTCAAATTGAAGTACAATTACTAACGAATCAGCTTGTAAATCAAGCATGTAATATTTATCAAGGCCGGGAAAGCCTGAACCGGTTAATGTTTTGTTCATAAACTCAGTAACTTGCTCAAATAATGCAGTAGCTTTGGGCTGGGAATTAAACCCTGCAATAGATTGCCCCGTACCGGTCGGCCATATGTCGGCAGCAACTAATGAATCACCTAAATCTTCCTTTAATATTTCAATTGAGTTTTTTAGTTTTTTTACGTCCATAATTATAAATATTTATTAATAAGTTAGATATTATTTAATTGGCTTTATTTTAAAGCATTATAATAATCATTTGTTAAAATAGGTTTTATTATATTAAATAAATAGCCTAATTGTATTTTTGATTTGTCAAAAACCAATCCAAAATGATGTTCAGTAAAGGTTAATATAAAAACAAGATAATTGTCTTGCATATCAAGTAAATAGTATTCATTAATATTTTCTAAGCTTGAATTGGAAAACAAATCATTTATTTCCTTATGTAACTTTGCAAATAAAACTGATTGATTTGGTTTACTGTTAAAATTATATATTGGTTTTCCCATTTTAGTCGTAAAAATATTTCCTGATAAAAATGTATCTTCCAAATCATCTTTTAAACTTTTAAAAGATTGCTCAATTATATCTGTATTGATGAAACATTCTTTAATATCATTTGATTTTTTACCGGAACTCTTTATTCTGGTTATATTTAATGTTTTTTTATTTTCAGCTTTTAGATTTAATGCTTTTTTATCAGAATCAATAATTTCACTGAAATATTCTTTCATATTTCCGGTTTGCCCTCCGTTACTATTAATTTTAATAGTTCCTTTTGTTTCTTTTAAAATATCATTAATAAATGTTTTTATTTCTTTCTGATGCGGATTAATTCCAACAATTGCGCCATCAGAACAATATATATTTATAAGTTTATTTTTAAAAATAAAACTAATATCTGCATTTATATTTGCAATTTCAATAAAATATAAAACATCCCTTAATTGCTTGGTTTCAATTTCAAATTCATTTTTCCACCTGTGATAAGAAAATGTTCCGGTGGTTAAGTTTAAAATATCCTTGCTTTTATTAATGTCAAAATCATTATTAAGTCTTGCTCCTGTCATATCTCCGTTTTCGAAAAATAAAGCTCCTGAATTTTCTCCGTTTTCAATATAAAGAATACAAGTGAAAGATATATAATCAATAATCGTATATAACGGAATTTCCTTAATATCTCCCCTATACTTATGAGGGGCATATCTGCCTTTATTTGAATTCATTATTAATTCTTATTAAGTATTTTTATGGTTTAAATTTGTTTTTGATTGTTTAAATATACGTAATAATTTAAAAAAGGTTTCATTTTTATTAATAATATTAGGATTTAACAAAAAATTTATTTTTATAAAATAATGTGTATTTTTGTGAACAAAACTATATAATATGCTATTAGAAAAAACAAAAGAATCTCCTTTTATATATCTGTCAGCAGAACAATGTAAATTTGAGATAAAGGGTTCATCATTTTCTGAATATATTAATGAAGTTTATGATGATGTATTAAAATGGATGGATGATAATATTCCGGAAATGAAATGTATATTGCATTGCGAGTTTCATTTTCATGTAGTCAGCAGTGTTTCTCGGAAAAAAATATTGCAAGTTTTTATAAAGTTATCTGAATTTTACAGAAAAGGAAATAAATTTGAGATTATTTGGTATGTTGATAAAGGAGATGAAGATGTATTAGATTTATCTGAAGAAATTACCGAATTATTGCATATTCCGATGAAGATAATTGAGGTTTGATAAACTTGAATTACAGATAACTAATGAATAATTTACCACAAGAGATTATTGAGAATATAGGAGAAGGCATATGTGTTATAAATTTCAATGAGGAATTTATATATACAAATCCTGCACTGTGTAATATTTTTGATGTTCCGAATGAGAAACTCACAGGCAGATGTATTAAGGATTTTATTAATGATTTAGAATGGGAAAAAATCCTTGATCAAACGAAAATCCGAAAAACAGGAAAAAAATCTACTTATGATGTGGCAATTACCACTGAGAAGAGAAAAAAAAAGGTATTATTATTTACCGGTACTCCCAACTACAATCAAACCGGGGCTGTTATAAATACAATTGGTATTTTTAGAGATATTAGCGTAAGAGCTGCAGAAAAAGTAAAAATAAAAGAAGCCAATAAACAGAATGAAGAATTGCACCAACAATTATTTACTCAAACAATTCAAGCGGATATTCAAAAGAAGAAAGTTGAAGATTATTCAAAACAACTGAATGACGGAATAAACTTTGCAAAGACTGTTCAAACTTCATTATTACCAAATGTTTCTTATTTAAAAGAGGGAATTTCCGAAGATATCTTCATTTTATACAAACCCAAACAAACTATTGGAGGTGATTTTTATTATTATAAAAAAAGAGACGACTTTATTGTATTTGCTGTTGCTGACTGTACCGGGCACGGAGTTTCAGGTGCTCTGATTTCTATGTTAGGGATTACGTTTTTAAATGATATTATTGAAGAATCTCGTTTATTAGATTCCGGCGAAATACTCGGGGAACTCAGAGAAAAGGTTAAAAAAGCATTTATTGCCTATGGTGACGATATACAAAATAAAAACGGAATGGATATTTCCTTTTGCATTATCAATAAAAAAACTGATTCAGTACAATTCTCCGGAGCTAATAATCCTTTGTATATTATCAGAAACAATGAATTAACAGAATATAAAGGTACAAGAAACCCTATAGCATTCTATCCTGTCGAAAAGGAATTTGAAACACACCAAATTCAATTGCAGAAAGGCGATAATATATATTTATTTTCTGATGGTTTTCAAGATCAATTAGGAGGTGAAGGTGAGTCAAAAAGAAAATATTCAAGGAAAAGATTCAAAGAGTTTTTATTAAATATACATAAATTTGATTTTGTAAAACAAGAGCAAGCTCTTGAGGACGAACTGAAAAATTGGACAGGAGATTATGAACAAGTTGATGATATTACAATTATGGGGCTGAAATGGCAAATGTAATGTACAATTATTCCCGTTAAAAACAATAAAAAATAAACAGTTGAAACAAAATATTTTAGTAATTGATGACAGCACCAATATATCAGAACTTGTTTCTGAAATTTTAAGTACGAAAGAAATTATTATTATAAAGGCAAATAATGGTAAGCTTGGATTAAAAAAAGCACGTGCAATAATCCCGGATTTGATTTTGTTGGATATTATGATGCCTGAGATTGATGGTTTTGAAGTTTGTAAGATTTTAAAAAATGATGATAAAACAAAAGATATTCCCGTAATATTTATGTCGGCATTAGTTGAGAAAGAAGATATTATAAAAGGTCTTCGGCTTGGAGCTGTTGATTATGTGAAAAAACCTTTTAATGAGGATGAACTGCAATTGAGAATAAATATTCATTTAGAATTATTAAAACCAAAGAAAAAATTAAAAAAGGAAACTGAAATAAGAAAAAAAACAGAAAAAAAGCTGCAAAAAAGTGAAAAACGTTTTCGCAATTTGTTTTTAAGTGTACCCGTTGGGTTATATCGGACAGATAAGAACGGTCAAATTATTGAAGCTAATCCTGCACTTGTGAAAATGCTGAATTATCCTAATCGTAAGACATTGATAAATACAAATGTCAAGAATATTTTTGTTGATACTAAAAAACGAGATGACGAAATTAAGTTATTAACTTCAAGAAAAACTGTTAACAGCTATAGTTTTCAATTGTATAAGTATGACGGTAATATTATTTCGGTATTAGACTCAGCAAGAATTATAAAAAATAAAGAAGGGGAAATACTTTGCTATGAAGGAAGTATGATAAATATTACAGAACGTGAAAAAGTTCAACGAGCACTAAAAGAAAGTGAAGAAAAATACAGAATATTGTTTGAAAAAAGCAATGATGCAATATTACTTATAGATAATGATAGATTTGTTGATTGTAATTTATCTGTTATTAAGATGCTGGGCTATAAAAAGAAATCAGATTTATTAAATAAGCATCCGGCCGAATTATCTCCCGAAATTCAACCCGATGGAAGACAATCCTATGAAAAAGCAAAAGAAATGATTGCAATTGCCTCCAAAAAAGGAACTTATAAGTTTGAATGGGTGCATACACGGGCAAACGGAGAAGACTTTCCGGTTGAAGTTTGGTTAACAGCAATACCATATCATAATAAAAAAATTATACATACTGTGTGGCGTGATTTAACCCAAAGAAAAAAAAACGAACAAAGAATACAAAGAAAAAATAATAAATTAAAGGAAGCATATATAGAATTAATAAAAAATAAAGAAGAAATTGAAACAGCACATAAAGATATTATTGCCAATATTAAATATGCTAAATCTATACAAGATGCTCTTTTAACAAGTAAAAAACTAATTGATGCATATATTGATAACTATTTTCTTTTGTTTAAACCAAAAGAAGAAGTAAGCGGTGATTTTTACTATATTAACAAGATTAACGATTACATAATTTTTGCAGTTGCAGATTGCACCGGACACGGTGTAACCGGTGGTTTTCTTACTGTTATCGGTATTACTTATTTGCATGAAATTGTCAGAAAAAAAGAAGTAAGTAATTCAAGTGAAGTGTTAAATATCTTACGACAAAGATTAAAAGAAACTTTTAGAACTTTTGGTTCCGAAAATCAAAACGGACTTGATATTGCTTTTTGTGCAATTAATACAAAAACTAATATTTTGCAATATTCAGGAGCATACAATCCGCTTTGGATTATCAGAAATAATGAACTGCTTGAATATAAAGCTACAAGAAATCCCATAGGGTTTCATTATATAGAAATGGATTTTATTTGTCATGAAATTCAACTTCAGAATAATGATTTAATTTATCTGTTTTCTGATGGGTTCTTTGATCAAATAAATGCAGAAGAAAGAAAATTCACAAAAAAACGCTTTAGAGAATTTCTGTTAAAAGTAAATTCACTGCCTTTGAATAAACAGAAAATTGTTTTAGAACAAGAATTTAAAAAATGGAAAGGAAACTGTAACCAAATAGATGATGTAACAGTTATGGGAGTCAAATGGCATGAATAATATAACACCGTAAACAGCAAGTATAATAGTTTTTTTGTGTTATATAAAACTTGTGTACAAAGTACTCAATGTCAAGAAGCCATCCGATAACTTGCAAATTCAAGGTATACTTTCCCATGCTGTAAAACACATTTTGCTTTTTTGTTTTCTTGCATTTAATATTAATTTTGTAAGATTGCATAAAAAAAATTCCTGAATAAAAAACTAAAGATAAAAATATATAAAAATTAAATTAATTAAGATGGCAGACATGAAAAGAGTATACACCTTCGGAGATAAGAAAGCTGAAGGTAAAACAGAAATGAAAAATTTGCTCGGCGGAAAAGGTTCTAACCTTGCCGAAATGAATCTTATTGGTGTACCGGTTCCTCCCGGATTTACAATTACCACTGAAGTATGTACTGAGTACAATCAAATTGGTAATGACAAAACTGTTGAAATACTGAAAAAAGAAGTTGAAGCAGCTGTTAAGTATGTTGAAAAAATTATGGGAACTGAATTCGGTTCAAAAGAAAATCCGCTTTTACTTTCCGTTCGTTCAGGTGCAAGAGTTTCAATGCCCGGTATGATGGATACTGTTCTTAATCTGGGGCTCAATGAAGAAGCTGTAGAAGGAATTGCAAAAAAATCAGGGAATGCCAGATTTGCTTGGGATTCTTACCGTCGTTTTGTTCAAATGTACGGTGATGTTGTTCTCGGTATGAAACCGGAATCAAAAGAAGACATTGATCCCTTTGAGGCAATTATGGAAGAATTAAAAGAAGCAAAAGGCATTGAAGACGATACAGATTTTGATGTTGAAGATCTTAAAGGATTGGTTACAAAATTTAAAGTTGCCGTAAAAAAACAAACAGGACACAGTTTTCCTGATGATCCGTGGGAACAACTTTGGGGGTCAGTAATGGCAGTCTTAGACAGTTGGAATACTGACAGAGCAATTTATTACAGAAAAATTAATAAAATACCAGGAGACTGGGGTACAGCTGTAAACGTTCAAGCAATGGTTTTCGGTAATATGGGACAAAATTCTGCTACAGGTGTTGCATTTACTCGAGATGCCGGTACAGGAGAAAATATTTTGACCGGAGAGTATTTAATAGATGCTCAAGGTGAAGATGTTGTTGCAGGTACCAGAACGCCGCAACAAATTACAAAAGAAGGTTCTTTAAGATGGGCTAAATTAGCACAAGTTTCTGAAGAAGAAAGAGCTTCAAAATATCCTTCTTTGGAAGAAAGAATGCCGGAGCAATATAAAGAATTGGATGAAATTCAAAATAAATTAGAGCAACATTATAAAGATATTCAAGACCTTGAGTTTACAATTCAAGACGGTAAATTATGGTTACTTCAAACTCGCAGCGGTAAACGTACAGGTGCAGCAATGATAAAAATTGCCGTGGATATGGTAAAGGAAGGTATGATTGACGAAAAAACTGCCATTATGCGTCAAGAGCCTGAAAGACTTGAAGAATTATTACACCCTGTTTTTGATGATGAAGCAATTAAGTCTGCTAATGTTTGTGCAAAAGGATTACCTGCATCTCCCGGAGCTGCAACAGGTAAAATTGTTTTCTTTGCCGATGATGCTGAAGCAGAAGCTGCAAAAGGTGAAGATGTTATATTGGTTCGTATTGAGACTTCTCCCGAAGATCTTGCAGGTATGGATGCAGCAAAAGGTATTTTAACAGCCAAAGGCGGTATGACTTCTCATGCAGCAGTTGTTGCAAGAGGTATGGGTAAATGTTGTGTATCGGGAGCCGGAAGTATTCGTGTTAATTATAAAGCTCGTACAATGGAAACCGATGGAGTGAAATTTAAAGAAGGCGATTGGATTTCGTTGAACGGAACTCTCGGAGAAGTTTATGAAGGTAAAATTGCTACCATTGATCCTGAAGTAGGAGGTGATTTTGGTAAATTAATGGATCTTGCCGAAAAACATTCAAGAATGTATGTAAGAGCCAATGCCGATACCGGTAAAGATGCTACAGTAGCCAGAAATTTTGGTGCAAAAGGTATCGGTTTAACAAGAACTGAACATATGTTTTTTGAAGGTGAAAAAATTGTTGCAATGCGTGAAATGATTCTTGCTGAAGATGAAGCAGGAAGAATAGAAGCTTTAGAGAAATTATTACCTATTCAAAGAGCCGATTTCGAAAGTGTATTTGAAGCAATGCACGACTTACCTGTAACAGTTCGTTTACTTGATCCGCCTTTGCACGAGTTTGTTCCTCATGATGAAAAAGGACAAAAAGAAATGGCAGATGTTATGGGTGTAAGTGTTGCAGATATTAAACAAAAAGTTGAAGATTTATCGGAATTTAACCCGATGCTGGGTCACAGAGGTTGTCGACTCGGGAATACATATCCTGAAATTACAATAATGCAAACCAGAGCAATTATTGAGGCTTGTCTTAATCTGAAAAAAAGAGGAGTTACAGCTATTCCTGAAATAATGATTCCTTTAACAGGAACTTATGAAGAAATGAAAATGCAAGAAGATATTGTACGAGATACAATTAAAACGATTTTTGCAGAGCGTAATGATACAATTGAACACTTGGTGGGAACAATGATTGAGATTCCTCGTGCTGCATTAACAGCAGATAAGATTGCTGAATCAGCTGAATTTTTCTCATTCGGGACTAATGATTTAACTCAAATGGCATTCGGATATTCAAGAGATGATGCCGGTAAATTCTTACCGAGTTATATTGAAAAAGGTATTTTAAAACATGATCCTTTTGAAGTATTAGATCAAGAGGGTGTGGGTCAGTTGGTTGAAATGGCTTGTGAAAGAGGACGTAAAACAAGGCCCGATATTAAACTTGGTATTTGCGGAGAGCATGGCGGAGAGCCTTCATCTGTTGAATTCTGTCACAGAGCCGGTTTAGATTATGTAAGTTGTTCTCCTTATCGTGTACCGATTGCACGTTTGGCTGCTGCTCAAGCAACTATCAGAGAGCAACTTTAGTTATATTAAACCTCCGGACTTCCGCTTTAAGCGGAATCCGGAGCGTTTAATATTTTATATGATATTATTTTAAATACTATATTTGAAAAAAACACTCCGGAATCCGCCTTTGGCTGATGTCCGGAGGTTTTTTAATATAACTTCAATATGCGTAAAACAATACTTGTTGAATAAGAAAAATATTATCATATTTATTTTAGAGGAAATAACAAAGAAAATATTTTCAAAACACAAGAAAATTATATGAAGAAAATCAATCCTTCAGAATAGGTAATCATACGGATAATCATTAATTATTATATATAAAGGTTTAACCCTCTTAAAGTTTAGATTATGAATTTAAGAACAATTTTTTTCTCAGCATTATTTTTAATGTTGAGTATTTCGGGATTTTCGCAAGGAGTAATGATAAACGCAAGCGGAGGAGTTCCTGCCGATGATGCAATGTTGGAAGTAGAATCCACAAGTAAAGGAATTTTGATACCCCGTATGACGGAAGCACAGCGAGATATTATCGGCTCGCCCGGTTCTCCGACAACCGGATTAATGATTTATCAAACCGATAATACATCGGGGTTTTACTATTACAACGGTTCGGCATGGAGTAGAATGAACAAAGGTGATTTTGCAAACGGAGGAGAAGCCGGCGGCGCAAATCGTACCCTCGGAAATACTGATAATTATGCACTCGGTTTTATAACCAATAATACAACGAGGTTGCATATTACAAATAACGGCTATGTCGGCATCGGGACAACCGGGCCGTTACAAAAACTTCATGTTGCGGGAGGCAGCATTAATTTAGACGCTAACTATGAATTACGGTTTAGAGATCGAAGCGATTTAGGAGTCTTTGAAGATAATAATTACGGTTTGTCTGTCATGGCTCCTGAAGAGTTGATTTTTCATATCGATGCCAATGATAATAATACTAATAAATACTTTGCCATTGTTAACAATCAGACCATAAAGGGCAGCAATGCCAATGAATTATTTAGAGTGCAAGAAAACGGTAATGTCGGCATAGGGACAACGAATCCGGGGGCTAAGTTGCAAGTTGCAAATACATCCGTAAGCAACTGGACATGGACATCGCTATCCGGATCTGTTTCTTTGGAATTAGGACAGAATAATGCAGGAAATGTTGGCTCTGTCAAACTCAATTCCTATACCGCAGGACAGTTTGTATTCATGAGACCATCAAACGGCAACTACCATATTGACGCCACCACCGGTCAATATTACTTTAACTGGGATGAAAGTGTTAGGGGGACAAGTCATGGCGTTTTTCATATGGCAAATGAGGCCGGAACTGAGAATGTCCGCCTTCATACATCCGGAAACTCGTGGCTCAATGGTGGTAATGTCGGTATCGGGACATCATCGCCCTCTCAAGATTTGCATGTAGCCGGAAACAGTTTGGTTACGGGCTATACATATATCGGCAGCACTGATGCATATTTTTACCGGGATGCAGCTAACAGAATTGCCACCCCTGATCAGTTTTATGTTCAGTCCTCGAGTGCCAATACTTACCTTTACTCAGCAAACACTTATTTGGGAGCTTCTTCCGGTGATGCCATCCATTTAAGAGGAAATTCTTTCGATTGGACTTCCGGAGGCGGGGGAATAATTAATACTTCAGGAAATGTAGGTATCGGTACAACAAGTCCTTCCGAGAAGCTGGAAGTTGCAGGCGATGTAAGGGTATCAGGCGAGATTCAGGCACCGGGCGGATTAAGAAATACCGTCTCTAGAGATGTAAGCGGAGGCAGCGCCAATACGGTCTACTGGTACTATAGTTTCAATGTTCCGGCCGGAAGGACCTTCAAGTTATGGGCATTAGGAAATCTTAATAATGTCAGTTCCGGGCAAAAGATCAATGTGTATACGTCTACTGCCGGGACATGGGCC